>JBKPNJ010000182.1:0-18601 GCA_046732575.1 Actinomycetota bacterium | reverse complement strand
CCCGTACTTCTACGAGAACCGGCACCTGAGTCCGCAACCGGTGAGCGGCTCCTCACAGCCAGGGGGGGAGGAGTCGTGGATCTTCTACAACACGACGAAGTACAGCGGCAAGAAGCTGGTGGTGAGACCGGGTGAGCGCTACTCGAGTAGCGAGCGTGGGGTCTACAACCTGCTCGCCTGGAGCGGGCAAGGCCTGTACGGCGGCCAGGAGGTGGTGGGCGGGAACGCGGAGAAGGACGAGCTGCTGGTGGTGCACGACGCGGCCGTGCAGCCGATAGAGGTCCTGAACACCGGAGGCGAGGACCTCCTCATCTTCAAGTTCTTCGGGCCCGACATCAACCCGGAGGCACCGACGATCGAGCCCTGGCCTCCGGTGGATCCGGTCATCGCCTGACGCAAGGGCAGGGGTGGGGAGCGTGTGCGCATCTGACAGGGTGGCCGCACGGGAGTAGTCCATCGGTGAGGAAGGGCAGCCATGGAACATCGCAGGCTGGGGCGGCTCGAGCATCGCAGCTCGGTGCTGATCTACGGCGCCGCGGCGCTGGGTTCGGTCGACCAGGACACCGCCGACGTATCGATCCAGGAGGCGCTCGACGCCGGGATCAACCACTTCGACGTCGCCGCCGACTACGGAGATGCCGAGCTCCGGCTCGGTCCGTGGATGTCGCGCATCCGTGACCGGATCTTCCTCGGCACCAAGACCGGTCAGCGCAGGCGCGACGATGCCTGGGCTCAGATCAACGCGTCACTCGAGCGGCTGCAGACCGACCGGGTGGACCTGCTGCAGCTGCACGCCGTCTGCGACCTCGAGGACCTCGACCGCGCGGTCGGGACCGGCGGCGCCCTGGAGGCGGCGGTACGAGCCAAGGACGAGGGCCTGATCGGCGCCATCGGGATCACCGGTCACGGCAAGGCCGCGGCCGCAACCCACGATGAGGCGCTGCGCCGCTTTCCCTTCGACACCGTGCTGACCCCGCTCAACCCCGTGCTGTGGCGCGAGCAGGCCTTCCGGTCCGCCTACAGCAGCCTGGTCGAGAACGTCGCCGCACAGGACGCCGGGCTGATGACGATCAAGACGATCTCCCGGCGCAACTGGCTCGGAGACCACGAATCCGCTCCCTACGCCACCTGGTACGAGCCCTACACAGACGCAGAGCCGATCCGGGCCGCCGTCTCCTGGGTCCTCCAGCACCGCGAGATCACCGGGCTGGCAACGGCCGGAGACGTACGGCTGCTCGGAATGACCATCGCCGCGGAGCGGGACCGGCTACCCGAGTCGGCAGCGGATTCGGTGCTGGCCGAGGACCCGGAGTACTCCTCGCCGTTCATCAGCATGCCGATCTGAGACTGCCTACCGGGCCGGCGCACTCTCACCATCCGGTGCGAGCACAAGGCTCGAGGTCGCCGGGACCGTCATCTGATCGCTGAGCTCGACAGGCCGGTCGGTGAGCAGGTCGCGCGGTCGCTCGCCGAGGGCGGCGCGTGTCGACTCGTCCAGTGTCAGCGACGCCGCGGGCCCGAAGTTCAGGACGACGAGAAGGCACCTGGCCGTCGGCTCGGATCGACGATAGGCCAGCAAGTGGCCGGAGGCGGCAACGATCTGCATGCCGTCTCCCAGCAGCGCAGGCTCAAGCCCGCGAAGTGCGATCAGCCGGCGATACAGCTCGAGCAGGCCGCCGCGGTCGGTCCAGGGCAGGGACTCGCGCAGCTCGTACGGCAGGTAGGACGCGCCGATCTCCTGACCCGCCCAGAGCGCCGGTACTCCGGGAACGGTCATCATCAAGACCGCGGCCACCCGGGCACGCTCGATGCCCACCCGGTCGACGAACCGGGTGCCGGTGTCGTTGTTGTCGAGGAACCTCAGCACCAGACCGTGCTCCGGTGTCGTGCGGCGCAGGGCGTCCGCGAGGACCTCTGCGGTGCGCGGATGCTCCCAGGCCGGTTCCCAGGCCGGATGGCCCAGGTCACCGCCCCAGTCGTAGGTGATGTCGAAACCATTGCGCTGGTACCAGCCCACGGCACCGGGTTGCCCAGGAGGCCCCAGCGGCGGGGCCTCGGCAAGCATCAGCAGGTCGGGGTTGGCCTTGCGCAGTTCGGCGTTGCACCACGACCAGAAGTCGGGCGTGCGAAGTGGAGGTGCCCAGGCCATGTCCTGGCGGAAGCCGTCGAAGCCATAGTCGCTCACCCAGTGCAGCATCGCCTGCAGGATCCGTTCCCGAACCGCCGTGTTGTCGAGGTTGAGGTTGGGCAGGTGTGTGTAGTGGAAGTAGTGCGTGGCCTGGCCGGTCTCGTCGCGGTCGTAGTAGTCCCAGGTCGGATCACGAGGACCGAGCCGCTGTGCCCGGACGAACCACGGGTGCCACAGCGAGGTGTGGTTGGGCACGAAGTCGGCGAGGACATGCATGCCTCGGGCATGGGCGTCCGCGATCAGGCGCTTGACCGTCGCGGGCTTGCCCCAGGTCTTGTCGAGGGCGCGGTAGTCGGTGATCGCGTACGTCTGGCCCCACAGCCGCGTCTCCACCGGTGGCCACAGCCACAGGACGGTGACGCCGAGCCCCTCGAGGTAGTCGAGCCGGCGTCGGACCGCACCGGCACCACCGCCCCAGGCCTGAGGGACGACCCCATAGATGATGGCCCTCCGGACCCAGTCCTGCGGGCGCCCCCGGCTCGCCGCCCCGATGCCGGGTCGCGCCATCAGGTGACCGGCGGACCTGCAGTCGGCGGACGCCCGCCCACGGCGGTGACGATGTCGGCGGCGACCTGTCGGAGCTTGATGTTGCGATGCTGAGAAGCCCGGCGCAGGACGTCGAAGGCGTCGTCGGAGTTGCACCGGTTCTGTGCCATCACTATCCCGATCGCCTGGTCGATGACGCTGCGCGAGGCCAACGCTGCCTGAAGGTGCGTGGTCAGCTCGACGTGCTGCGCCATCCGGTCTGCCACCGCCAGGCATCCGGACGCCTGTGCCGCGAGCATCGCCGCCGACCGGCGGTCCTGCTCGGAGAACGACTGGGGTGTACGGGAGTAGAGGTTGATCGCACCGACCGTGGCGCTGCCGACGAAGATGGGAGTCGAGAGCGAGGACTGGAGCCCGTTGGCGATCGCGGCCATCCGAAACTCGTCCCAGCGACCCTCCTGCGCGAAGTCGGGGACATCGACGACCTCACCGGTGTCCATGCTCTGCAGACACGGCCCCTTCTGCGAGGCGTACTGCACCTCATCGACCCGGGTGGCCAGGTCGTCGCTGCTGGCGATGGTCAGCGGACGTTCGTCCATTCGTACCGTGACGCCGCACGAGGTCTGTGCGGAGCCGGTGCGCGTGGCGAGCTCGGCCAGCTGCTGCAGGAAGCCGGCGAAGTCGTCGGTGGCCAGCAGGAGCTCATGCAGCTCCTGCACCGCCGTCAGGTGGTCGCCTCGTGTGGTGGTCAAGCCGATCTCGCATTCCGAACGGTCCGTGCGTGTCGGACGTTGACGCGGAACCGGCCCCGACAATCCGCGATGACGGTCCCACCCTTGCCCACGCACGGGGCAAACGCAAACCCAACGAAGACGGCGGTCGCCCCCCTCGGGCCGGTCCGGATCGGATCGGTCTAGTCGTCGACCATGCGCTGTAGTGCGAGCACCATCTCGCTCAGAGCGAAGAGGTCCCGAACCTGCCGGGGCAACGAGGGGCTCCGGACCAGGGCCGCCGCCCACATGCTCGTGCATGCATGGCATGTGAGCAGGTAGCCGAGCTTGGCCGACTCGGGCGGGTAGCGCTTCCAGAACGCCTCCCTCGCCTCGGACAGCAGGGCGTCGTCCACCATGAGGCGCGTCATCCGCTTGGCTGCCAACGCATCGAGGCCGAGATCGACGAGGCGTGTGACAAGCGTGGTGTTCACCACGCGCTCCGCCGGCCGGGCACGTCCTTTTCGCCTGTCTCACCCGTGGCCGTGCTGCTCCACGCATTCAGAGGTCCCGCCACGGCGGCGAAGTACCCCAGCGGCCGGATTCCAAGCGGAGCACCGCGGGCGTAGTTCGATGTCCGGCAATACGGTTTCCGTGAGAGATCTCCGGATGGACGACCATCGAGGGGAGGCGACGATGGCTGGGGAGTCTGCGAGCCGCACCGGTGACCGTGGTGCGCGCGCCGGGCTCGAGGTGCGCTCCATCGACTATGTGCCGCTGAGCGAGCGGCACGGCAAGCTGTGGCACCTCGGTCCGTTGTGGTTCATGAGCAACGCCCAGATCGCCACCCTCGCGGTCGGACTGGTCAGCATCACCACCGGTGGCAACCTCGTGTGGTCGCTGCTGGCGATCGCCCTGGGCACGCTGTTCGGCACGTTCTTCATGGCATTCCACTCCGCGCAGGGACCGCAGCTCGGCCTGCCCCAGATGATCCAGTCCCGGCCGCAGTTCGGCTACCTGGGGGCGCTGCTGGTCTGGCTGTTCGCCTACCTGCAGTACGCCGGCTTCAACGTGTTCAACACGGTGTTGGCGGCGGACGCGCTCGACACGACGATCCACGGTGGCACCAAGCTCTGGATCGTCGTCGTCACGCTGGTGGCGCTGGTCGTCGCGGTGGTCGGCTACGACCTCATCCACTCCTTCGAGCGTGTGCTGACCTACAGCTTCATCGTGATCTTCGGCGTGTTCACGATCACGGCCATCGCCACGCTTGCCGTCCCGAGCGGCGCGTTCGACCTCGGCGACTTCCAGGCGACCCCGTTTCTCGCGCAGTTCGGCGTCGTCGCCGGCTACCAGGTGAGCTGGGCCATCTATGTCTCGGACTACTCCCGGTACCTGCCCCCGGACGTGACGGTCCGCAAGACGTTCCTCTGGACCTACTGGGGATCTGCACTGGGGGCCATGTGGCTGATGGGGCTCGGGACCTTCCTGGCAGCGACGGTGACCACCGGCCCGGAGTTCGACACGATCGAGGCCATCCATCGCGCCGGCGACGAGCTGTTCGACGGCTTCGGCGCAGTAGTCCTCATCTTCGCCGCGTTCGGGCTCGTCTCGGTCACCGCGCTGAACATGTACGGCGGGTCGCTGACCCTGATCAGCGCCATCGACTCGTTCTCGCGGGTCCGGCCGACCGTGCTCGTACGCGTCGTGACCGTCTCGTTCACCGCGGCACTCTCGCTGGTGGGGGCGCTGGCCGCCACGGCCGACTTCCTCACCCACTTCGAGGAGTTCCTGCTCCTCATCCTCTACCTGTTCATCCCGTGGACGGCGGTGAATCTCGTCGACTACTACGTCGTTCGCCGTGGCCACTATGCGGTCGCCGAGATCTTCAAGCCCGACGGGATCTATGGACGCTGGGGCTGGCGCGGGATCATCTCGTACCTGGTCGGATTCGCTGCCATGGTGCCGTTCTTCAGCGTCGAAGGCCTGTACACCGGCGTCGTCGCGGACGCTCTGGACGGTGCGGACATCTCGATCTTCATCGGGCTTCCGGTGTCGGGCATCCTGTACTTCGTCCTGTGCCGCGACATTGACGTGGCTGCGGAGCGCCGGATCGAGGAGTCTCAAGCCGCCGAGCTCGAAGCGACAGCGGGCAGCGGCTCACCGGCCCCGGACGGGCCGTAGTGTCCGTGCCGACCGACGATGCGACGGCGACGGCCGCAGCCATCCGCGAGCACGGACGCAGCGTCCGCGAGGTCGTCGATGAGGCACTATCGCGAATCGATACGCGCGACGGCCCGCTGAACGCGTTCACCTTCCCCATGGCCGAGCGGGCCCGAGCCGAGGCCGACGCCGCCGACCGGACCCTGCGTCACCACGGCGTGCTGCCGCCGCTGTTCGGGGTGCCGATCTCGGTCAAGGACCACATTTGGTTGCGCGACGTTCCGGCGACCAACGGCTCGCTCGCCCTGGCCGACTTCGTCCCGGACGCCGACTGTGTGTGCGTCGCCCGACTTCGCGAGGCGGGAGCCATCGTCGTCGGCAAGACCAACAACCCGGAGTTCTGCTACGGCGGCTACACCGACAACCTGGTGTACGGACTCACCCACAACCCGTGGGATCTGGACCGGACACCGGGAGGGTCCAGCGGGGGCGCCGCCGTCTCGGTCGCCGCCGGCATGGTCCCGCTCGCCCTCGGCTCCGATGGCGGCGGGTCGATTCGGATCCCATCGGCGTTCTGCGGAGTCGTCGGTCACAAGCCGACGTTCGGCCTGATTCCCAAGGAACCGGGATTTCGCGGCTGGAAGACCCTCTCGGTGGACGGGCCGCTTGCCGTGTCCGTGCGCGACGCAGCTCTCGCGGTGTCGGTGATGGCGGGGCAGTCCGATGCCGACGACATGACCCATCCGGCGCCGGTGGTCGACTACACGGCCGGACTCGGCAGGGACCTCTCACACCTGCGCGTCGCGTACTCGGTCGATCTCGGCGTCGCGGACGTGGCTCCCGACGTGCGGCGGGCCTTCGCCGACGCCGTCGGCGTGGTGCGGCGTGTCAGCGGTGCAACGGTGGTCGAGGACCATCCACGCACACCAGAGCCGACGCCGCTGTGGAACTCGCTGGCGCTGGTGGAGGGGTATGCGTCCGAGGGACCCCTGCTGGAGCGATGGGCGGGCCGGATGTCGTCAGGGGTGGCCGACATCATCCGGGCCGGGCGCGACACCGCGGGCTGGGAGTACGTCGACTCGATGCACCGGCGGGCCGAGTTCACCCGCACCTGGGCCGAGTTCTTCCACCGGTACGACGCGCTGCTGCTGCCCGCCATGCCGATCACCGCGTTCGCGGCGGGCGAACAGCGTCCGGCATCGATCGACGGGAATCCGGTCGACCCGTTCTTCGATGCGTGGTGCACGCTGGCGCTTCCCGCCAACCTCACCGGCCAGCCGTCCACGACCGTTCCGATGGGGCTGGGAGACGACGGGATGCCGGTGGCGCTCCAGGTGATGGCGCGCAGGTTCGGCGATGCGACGTCCCTGTCGCTGGCTGCAGCGTTCGAGGCGGAGATGCCCAGGCGGCACCCGGCGAGCGGGCCGGCTGTCGGGTGAGCGTGCGTGCAGATCAGCCGGTTGTCACGGCGTTGTCGGCCGCGGCCTGCAGGACGGCCTTCACCTGGAACGGTGTCAATGCTCCGTGCTTGGACAGGATCAGGGCGACCAGCCCGGCGACGTGGGGAGTGGCGAAGCTGTTGCCGGTCGCGACGATCGAGCCGCCTTCCTGCCAGGCCACGTCGACGTCGATCCCGCGCGCGCCGTACTCGACCGGGGGGCGCGGGTTGTAGGCGATGGAATAGGGATCGCTGCCGGGGCGGGCGGCCACCGACACCACGGAGGAGTACTGCGAGGGGTAGGTCGGTCCGGGGACGTTGTTCGCCGCGCACACCAGCAGAATGTTGCGGAAGTACGCCTCATCGGTGATCTCGTGCAGCGGGCCGAACCACTGGTCGCTCTTGCTGCTCAGGCTCATGTTCACCACCTGCATGCCCGCGTCGAGCGCCCAGCGGATCCCGGCGTGGAATGTGCTGCCGCGGCCGCGCAGGTTGGCACCGAGCACCCGGATGCTGTAGATCTCGGCCTGCGGGGCGAGCATGCGGATGATCGCCGCGCACGCGGTGCCGTGCCCCACCAGGTCCTCGTGCGGGCCGTCGACCGCGGCGGTCCCCCCATCGGGCTGGGGCTCGATCGACACCGAGCCGGCCAGGCCACCGACGCGGGGATGCGCCCCGTCGATCCCGCTGTCGATGACCGCCACCTTGACACCACGTCCGTCGGCTCCGCCCCAGGCCCAATCGCGAATGGGAAGCGGCAAGGGCAGTGCCGACACCGGGGTCAGATGGTCGGCATCGAAGGCGCCGGACCAGGCAGGACCGCTCACCGGCGCGACCGGGTGAAGGCGGCGATCTCCTCGAGCACTCGCTGCGCGAGCTCCGCGGCCTGTGGTCCCTGACCGGCGAGATCATGGAACGCGGCGGCCAACGCCGCCAGCCGACCGTCGTCGTCGGGTCCGGACAGCTCGCGCAGGACGGCGCCGAACGCCTCCTCGTCGCCGGTCTGCGCCATCGCGCGCAGCAGCGCTCCTCCCAGCCCGTCGTACACCTGGGTCAACCGCACGATCGACGCCACCTGATCGCCGACGGTGCCGAGGATGTCGAGGGCGTGTGCCGTGTCGCCGCCCACCTGTGGATCGAGAACCTCGATCACTCCGAGCACCGCGCCCTGCTCGTCAACGAGCGGGACGGCGAGGATGCTGCTCGGGATGAACTGCGTCGCCTCGCCGACGTCTCGCGCCCATCGGGCGTCCTGCTGCACATCGCCGACCGCGATGCCCTCCCCTGACATCACGACCCAGCCGGCGATCCCCCGGCTGACCGGCAAGGTGACATCGAGGATCGCCTGGGCACCGGCGCCGTCAGCAGCCACGAAGCGCAAGGCTGACCCTTCGGACTCCACCAGCGCGACCGAGCACGCCGCCGCGTCGAGCAGCTGCCGCACGCTGGCGGCAGCCCGGCCGAGCTCCGCACGGGCCGACGTCGGCCTGGCCGCCGTCCCCGCGAGATTCCCGATCCTGACGAGCAGCGCGGCAAGCTCCGGCGAGGGGGTTGTCATGGCAAACAGTTTGGACCACGTCCGCGTCTTGTGTGGTTCACTGAGCGCCGTGGAGTGGCAACTCTTGTCACCGCTGACACCGGCTGACCGAGCCAGACTGCTGGCCGCCGCGCGGCCGCGCAGCTTCAGGCGCAACGAGATCGTCTTCCACGAGGGCGATCGGGGCGAGACCCTCCACCTGGTGCGCAAGGGCACGCTCGGCGTACGGATCTCCACCAGCTCCGGCGAGACCGTCACGCTGTCGGTGCTGTCGCCCGGCGACGCCTTCGGAGAGCTGGCCCTGTTCAGCCGCCCGCCCCATCACTACCGCACCGCAACGGTGACGGCCTTCGAGTCGGCTGAGACCCTGGCGCTGAGCGGCACGTCGTTCACCGCCCTGTGCCGAGAGCACCCGTCGGTGGAGCGGCTGGTGGTGAGTCTGCTGGCGGAGCGCGTCGACCAGCTGAGCCGACGCCTGCTCGAGGCGTTGTACATCGGGGTTGAGGGCAGGGTCTTTCGGCGGCTGATGGAGCTCGATGAGATCTACGGGACCGGCCGGCCGGGCACCGTCATCCCCCTGACCCAGGACGACCTCGCCGGGCTGGCCGGAGCGAGTCGGCCCACCGTCAACCAGGTGCTCGCGCGCCTGGGCGACCAGGGCATCGTCGAGGTCGGTCGAGGCCGCATCCAGATCCTGCAACCGGCAGGCCTGCGGCGCCTGGCCGCCGGCTGAGCAGGAAGGTGTCCTTGTCCTCAGGCGGATCCGCACCGGACACCTCCCGCCCCGACCTCGTCGACGAGTCCGACGTCGCCGCCGCGCTGCGCACCGCGCTGCGGCATGGGGGCGGGTGGGCGGAGGTCTTCGTCGAGCGGCGCGTCACCGAGACGATCCGGCTCGCCGG
This sequence comes from Actinomycetota bacterium, assembly GCA_046732575.1. Taxonomy (GTDB): domain Bacteria; phylum Actinomycetota; class Actinomycetes; order Propionibacteriales; family Nocardioidaceae; genus JBKPNJ01. The sequence goes on along the minus strand of JBKPNJ010000182.1, from coordinate 9,177 downwards.
CGGCGGCGTCGGCGAGGTGCGCAGCGACCTGGACACGGGAGCCGGCGTCCGCGTGGTGACCGCGGGCCGGGCAGGCTATGCCCATACCAACGTCTTGACCCGGCGCGCGCTCACCGACGCCGCTGAGGCTGCCGCGAACGCCAGCGCGGCGGCGGCGAACGCGGTGGCGCACGACGCGTCGGACCGCGGCGACACCGCGCCGGCGGCCCTGGAGCCGATCAGGCCGATCGACCTCACAGATCGCGTCGTGCGGCGGGTCCAGCGCGCCCTCAGGGCTCCGGCGGACGTCGCGGCACGGGACAAGGTCGAGGTCATGCGCCGCGCCGACGAGGCCGCCCGCGCGCGCGGCGGCGCGATCAGGGATGTCACGGCCACGCACGTGGACGTCACCCAGGCGGTGCTGATCGCCAGCACCGACGGCTTCGTGGTCCGCGACGACAGGGTACGGACCCGGCTCACCTGCCAGGTGACGGCGCGACGCGACGGTGCGCTGGCGACCGGCTTCGACGGTCCGGGTGTCGGCGGCGGCTGGGAGTTCTACGACGGGCGACGAGCCGAGGACGTCGGCAGGCGGGCGGCCGAGCGCGCACTCCGGGGGCTCGACGGGCGGGAGGCGCCGGGCGGGCGGCTCCCGGTTGTGCTCGGCCCCTCCGGAGGCGGACTGCTGCTCCACGAGGCGTGCGGCCACGGTCTGGAGGCCGACGGGCTGGTTCGCCGGAGCAGTGTCTACGCCCGCTCGCTCGGGTCGCGCGTCGCCGGCCCGTTGGTCACCGCGGTTGACGATCCCAGCCTGGACAGCGGTTTCGGTTCGTACGCCATCGACGACGAGGGCACCGACTCCGCGCGCACCGTTCTCATCGACCGCGGGGTCCAGACCGGCGCGCTACACGACCGCGCGAACCGTGGCAGCGCATCGGCCGGGTTCTCCGCGAACGGGCGCCGTGAGAGCTTTGCGCATCCGCCGCTGCCGCGGATGAGCAACACGTTCATCCTGCCCGGGTCATCCTCGAGCGCCGCTCTGCTGGGCAGTGTGCGGCACGGCATCTACGTGGTCCGGCTGCGTGGGGGAGACGTCAACATCGCCACCGGGGACTTCGCCTTCACCGCCGGGGAGTCCTTCCTGGTGGAGAACGGAGAGCTCGTGCAACCGCTGCTTTCCCTTACCCTGCTGGGATCCACGCCGTCGGCCCTGACCTCGGTGGAAGGTGTGGCGGACGATCTCTCCCTGACCCAGGCGTTGTGCGGCAAGGAGGGACAGTGGGTCCCGGTGTCGTACGGCAGCCCCACGCTGCTTCTCGGGGGCCTGACGGTGACCGGGGGTGGCGATGGATGAGCTGCTCGACCTGGTCGCGACGGTTTCGGATCACGGCGGACCTGGGGAGGCCGTCGAGGCGTATGCCGTGCACCGCACCGAGACGACAGTCCAGGCGGGGAGCGGCGCGGTGGTGCGACACGTCGGTCGTTCGGAGACGCGAGGCGTCGGCATCCGGGTGGTGGCACGCTCCCGGCTGGGGTATGCGTCGACCGCCGATCTGTCTCCGTCCGGCCTGGCGGCAGCGTTCGCACGGGCCCGGGACAACGCCGGCGTCGCCGATCGGGACGGGACCGCCGTGCTGCCGGAGGCGCAGGCTCTGCCTGAGATCCCCGGTCTGTGGCACCCCGCTCTGGCCGCCACGTCTCTTGCCAGCAAGATCGCACTCACCACCGACCTTGCCCGGCGCGTCACCGGGATCGACTCCAGGGTCCGCAGTCTGGACACCGCCGAGTACCACGACGAAGACGTGGTGGTGGCGATCGCCTCCAGCACCGGAGTGCGGGCGCAGCATCGGCGGGCGTTCGCCGAGGTCTACACCGATGCCATCGCCGACTCCGACGACTGCGGTGTCACCGACTACGGCTACTGGTGCGGCCGTGACCCGGGTGCGGTCGATGTCGATGCCCTCGCCGGGTCGGCGGTCGAGCGGACCTGCAGGCTTCTGCCGCCACACACGAACGCTCCGCTGGACCCGCTTGTCGTCGTTGACCGCGCCGTCGTCGCGGATCTGCTTGTCGCCATCGGCCGCGCGTGCACGGGTGGGCCGTTGTCCACCGGGCGCAGCGTCTTCGCCGGCCGGAACCAGACGATCGTCGGGGCTGACACGGTCACGCTCGTCGACGACGGGACGTCGCCCGCGTCTCCGCAGGCCGCGCCCTTCGACGACGAGGGGGTGGGCCGTCGCCGGACCGAGCTGATCGCTGCCGGTACCCTTCGAGCCGCCCTGCACAGCACGGGAAGCGCGATCGCCGTCGGGGGTGGAGCGACATCAACCGGGAACGCCCGCCGTGCGACCCACAAGTCGGCGCCCCGGGCCGCCGCGACGGCCTTGCGACTTCACGCACACTGCTCGCTGCCTGAGCTGCTCGAGCGGGCCGGCGATGCGATCTGCGTTCAGCAGCTCGGCGGTGGCCACTCCGGGATCAGCTCGATCTCCGGACGGGTGGACGTCGGAGCTGTCGGGTATCGCATGCGCGACGGTCAGCCCGCCGGCCGCCTCCCGACGATCGCCCTGGCCGCGTCGCTGGAGTCCTTCCTGCGCGCCATTCTGCTGGTCGCGGACGACGAGGAGCCGGTGCCCGGCCTGCCGGTCATCGCATCGACCGTGCTGTGTGGACCCGGCTGGTTCGCCTCGCCGGCCGGGCCGGAGCGTGCCGGACAAGCGTCGGATCGCTGACGGGGAGCGCGAACGAGATCGTGCACCGGGTCGGGGTGTACAAGCCGACGGTGATCGGGCCGTGGCGGCGCGAGATGTTCAAGGCGGGATGTATCCGCAAATCGGTTTACGAAGGCGATGGCGGCAGCTGCCGATCCCGTTCCTGGGAAGGCGTTTCCTAGGCGGCGAGCCATGGGCGGGACTTACGATCCGGAGACAGCGCCAGGCAGCGCGCTGACATGTGCGCGCTCAGTGATTCGCGTTACCGAAACGAAGCCGTGCGACTGCTCTGATCATTACCACGAGCCGCAACTTCCACTACCATGAGGCCCGACTTCATACCGCCCGCACGCGAACCGGAGAGGGAAGGTTCGAACATGGCAATTGACTCTGTGCCCGAAAGGGTAGCCCCGACTGACGTCGGCTTCAGACGGGAACTGGGCCTGATCGGCGCCACCTGGGCATCCGAGACATCGATCATCGGCTCGGGCTGGCTGTTCGCTCCTCTGACTGCAGCGCTGCTGATCGGTGGGGGTGCCTGGCTGGCCTGGATCATCGCCGCAGTCGTGGTCATCGTCCTAGCCCTCGCCCACGCCGAGCTCGGCGCGATGTACCCGGTCTCCGGTGGGACGGCCAGGTTCCCGCACTTCGCGTTCGGCAGCGTGGCCGGCATCGGGTTCGGCTTCTTCTCGTACTTGCAGGCGGTCACCATCGCACCGATCGAGTGCTACGCGTTCGTCACCTACGCCTCCTACTACTGGCCGAGCCTGTACAACGCAGATAAGGACAAGATCACCCATACCGGGCTCGTGGTGACAGTGCTACTGATGGCGGTGTTCACCGCGGTCAACTTCCTCGCCATGCGCATCTTCGCCAAGGTCAACAACGTCATCACGTGGTGGAAGGTTGCGGTCCCGATCCTGGCCATCATCGTGCTCATGTTCAAGTTCGACCCGGGCAACTTCACCGCAGGGGGAGAAAGCATGTTCCCCGGCGGCATCAAGGGCCTGACCGCGGCACTGCCGCTGTCGGGCATCATCTTCGCCTTCTCGGGTTTCGAGCAGGCCGACCAGCTCGCCGGCGAGATCAAGGACCCCGGCCGCAACCTGCCGCGGGCGATCATCGGCTCGATCCTGATCGGCACCGTGATCTACATCGGCCTGCAGATCGCGTTCATTGGTGCGCTGCCGGAGAGCGCAATCCCGCACGGGCTCCGGCACATCACCGACCCAGACATCAACGCGGGGCCGTTCGCTGCCGTCGCGACCCTGGTCGGGTTCACGTGGCTGGCGCACATCTTGCGGGTCGACGCGTTCATCTCCCCGTCCGGGACAGGCCTGATCTACACGACGGGGACCTCGCGGGTCAGCTACGGCCTGGCCAGGAATCGGTACGCTCCGCAGATCTTCGGTCGAGTCAACAGCCACGGCATCCCGTGGGTCGGCCTGATCTGCGCGTTCCTGTTCGGCTTGGTCTTCCTGTTGCCGTTCCCGAGCTGGCAAGACCTGGTGGGCATCATCGTCGGTGCGAGCGTGCTCATGTACGCCGGCGCCCCGCTCTCCGTGGGTGCTTTCCGCCGGCAGGTGCCGGATGCGGACCGGCCCTACCGGATGCCGGCCGCCGGCTTCCTCACCCCGGCCGCGTTCGTGGTCGCCAACCTGCTCATCTACTGGTCGGGCTTCTTGGTGGTCTGGAAGCTGGGCATCGTGCTGGTGATCGGATACGTGCTGATTGGCATCGGCATGGCGGTCGACAAGGAGCGACCGCCGCTGGACTGGAAGTCGGCGGTGTGGCTGCCGGTGTGGCTGGTCGGCGTGGGCATCATCTCCTGGCAGGGCCAGTACGGGGAAGGGGCCACCGGCAACATCCCATTCTGGTGGGACATGCTGGTCGTCGCCGGGTTCAGCGTGGTGATCTTCTACTGGGCCATGGCCACCAGGCTGCCCAGGGAGGAAATGCTGTACCTGGTCGACCGGCAGGCGGTGCATGGCGAGGAGCCGGAGGTGCCCCGCCACTGACGGGGCGGCTCAGCCCGGCCCTCGGGGCCACCAGGCAGTTCCTGCCTGGTGGCCTCGTCCCGCTGCGGGACGGGGCCTTCTGCTGATGGGCCTGCCTCGCGGACACGCCCGGCGTCTGGCCAGGTGGGGGAGATATCAGCACCGCGAACCTTCGAGCGCCTGCAGCTCGACGATTCGCCGGGTGGCGTAATTCATCTCCACTACCGTCAGGCGGAATCGGTACCACAGCAACCGGAGCCGTTCACGGCGGGTCCAGGAGACAGACTTCTCCAGCTGCCGCCGGTCAACGACGCCTGCCGAACCTGGTGTAGGAGGATTCTGGAACATCGTGGTCTCCTTTGTGACTCGGCGGGGTTGTCGGGCCGCCAGCCTGATATTGGAAGAGCTGACTCCCTCGATTCTGAACCCTAAGGTGTTCGCCGACATCGGGAGTTTTCGCTATTCGCGCCGCCGCGCCGCCTCACCTCACAAGGCCGGTCAGGCGGCGCACCGGCGACCGAGATTCGCGCCGCGACGCGCATGTTCTGAGTGGTGCTGGTATCTGGTGTCGCTTGAACGATGAACTTTGACCGGCGGTGGCTTTGGTGAGGGTTTCGTCGGCGGTCTCGGTCCAGGTGAACGGCTGGCAGCGTTCGTTCCCGGCGTCGATGTAGGTTTCGATGGCGGCGATGAGGCCATCGCCGCACCCTGAACGAGACGTCGCCCCGCCCACGTCTCGCGGCCCTGGTCGGGCTGCCCGGTGCGACATAGGCTCGTGTCCTAGGACCACGATGACGTGGGAGGTGGGCATGCTGCCGCTGGAGATCCTCACGGGAATTATCGGGCTGGGTGCGGTTGGTTTCGCCTTGAGCGCACGAGTCGTCCGGCAGTTCGAGCGCGGCGTCGTCTTCCGGCTGGGCCGGGCGCAGACACCGGCCCGACCACCGGGGTTCACCGCGATCATCCCGTTCGTGGACCGGCTTCGAAAGGTCAACGTCCAGATCGTCACCCTGCCGGTGCCGGCTCAGGACGGGATCACCCGCGACAACGTCACCGTCCGGGTGGACGCCGTCGTCTACTTCCGCGTCTGCGATCCCGTTCGCGCCACCGTCGAGGTGCAGGACTATCAGTTCGCGGTGTTGCAGGTCGCACAGACCTCGCTGCGCTCGATCATCGGCAAGAGCGAGCTCGACGATCTGCTGTCGAACCGCGAGCCGCTCAACGAGGGGCTCATGCTGATGCTCGACAGCCCCGCCGTCGGCTGGGGCATCGAGATCGACCGCGTCGAGATCAAGGACGTGGTGCTGCCGGAGTCCATGAAGCGGTCGATGTCCCGGCAGGCCGAGGCCGAGCGGGAGAGGCGCTCGCGGATCATCACCGCCGACGGTGAGTACCAGGCTTCACAGAAGCTCTCCGCGGCAGCTGCGGCGATGGCCGAGACGCCCTCGGCGCTGCAGCTGCGCCTGCTTCAGACCATCGTCGAGGTTGCCGCCGAGAAGAACTCCACACTCGTTCTGCCGTTTCCGGTCGAGCTGTTGAGGTTCCTCGACCAGGCCGGCAGCGCTATCGAGCGCGGTGTGCCCGGTCAGGACGGCGAGCGGCCGGTGGGTCTCGCCGGCGGGGTCCACCAGGTGGGCGGCCAACCCGAGTCGAGCCCGCGGTCCGCCTGATTCGACCGGCTACCGCTCGGTTCGTGGGTCCCGGCGGTCGGGGCCCTCGGAGTCGGAAAAGCAGGCGTCGGGTTTCTCGTACCCGACGCAGGAGGCAACCGGCAGCGGCGGGTACCTGACCAGCCGCGGGTCCCACTGCGCGCGGGTGCATCGCAGGTAGGCAGTCCCCCTGGTGGTCGCGTTGACCTTGGCGTGTACGCACGTCCGGCAGAGTCCGGGATCCACCGGCAGCAGTCGATCAGCCGCCGGTGTGCGCTCGTCCGTCACCGGACCTGCGCCGCTGGGGCAACTACCCTGACAGCGGTCGGTTCGGGCGGCCGTGGCGAGGAGACAGACATGGATCTCACGCTCAGCGAGGAGCAACGCGATGTTCGCGACTGGGTCAGGACATTCGTGGCCAGGGAGATCATGCCGCTGGAACCGGAGGTTCTACGGCGGGAGCGAGCCGGAGAGGTCGGCTTCCCGGCTGAACAGAAGGGGGAGCTGCAGCTGAAGGCGAAGGAGTCAGGATTCTGGGGCGTGCTGACTCCCGAGCAGTACGGCGGGATGGACGTCGGTGCCGTGACGGCCTCGCTGATCGAGGTGGAGCTGGGCAAGTCCTTCGTCCCGTTCTCCTTCGGGGGTCATGCCGACAACATCCTCTATGACGCCGACGAGGAACAGAAGGCACGCTATCTGCTCCCCACCCTGGCCGGCGAACGCAAGAGCTGCTTCGCGATCACGGAGCCCGGCGCCGGGTCGGACGCGAAGGCGATCCGTACGTCGGCAGTACGAGATGGTGACGACTGGGTCATCAACGGTGAGAAGACGTTCATCACCGGCGGCGGCGAGGCGGACTTCGCCATCGTGTTCGCGGTGACGGACAAGGACGTGGGCACCAACGTCGCCGTCACGTGCTTCCTGGTCGACCGGGAGATGGGATGGACGTCTGAGTTCATCCAGACGATGGGTGAGTGGGGTCCGGCCGCCCTGATCTTCGACCACGTGCGAGTCCCCCAGGCGGCCGTCCTGGGGGAGGTGGGCCACGGCTTCGATCTGGCGATGCGCTGGATCGGCCAGGGTCGCTACCTGCTGCCGGCGCGGGCGGTCGGCTCATGCGAGCGGCTGATCGAGATGGGCATGGAGCATGCCCGCAACAGGTCGACGTTCGGAACGCCGATCGCGGAGCGCCAGGCCATCCAGTGGATGATCGCCGACTCAGCGGTGGAGCTGGAGGCACTTCGCTGGCTCGTGCTCACCGCTGCCTGGCAGGTCGATCAGGCAGTCGACTCACGCCAGACACAGTCGATGGCCAAGCTCTTCGGCGGCATCAAGGCCAACGAGATCGTCGACCGGATGTTGCAGGTGCACGGCGGCATGGGGTACACCCGAGAGCTTCCACTGGAGCGCTGGTACCGCGAGCTGCGGCTGCTGCGCATCTACGAGGGCACCGACGAGATCCAGCGCCGTACGATCGCCCGCAACCTGCTGAAGGGCCACGCGACCGTGCGTGGGCTCCTGGGCTGAGCGCATATCGAAGTTCACACCATTACGCAAGAAGTTGAACTTTGCTCGGGTTGCCTCTAAGGTCGCTAGGCTCCAACTGAACAGTGGCCACCGGATACGCCGAATTCTGTCCGCCGGTGCGCCCTCCCACACTCCTAGACATCTCACGGACAGAAGCGGGGGACCCAACTTCCGCGGTGACCAGCGTCACGAATGGTCTCCGCTCGGGGTGAAGTCACCCACCGTGGTGGCAGGGCACCTTCCTCGCCCTAACCCGACAGCTCACCTCGCAGGCGTGGGAAGGGACACTCATGCCTGCGTCGACCACGCGGCAGCGCTGTGCGCTGCCCATCCTGCTCGCCACGCTCCTCGCGCTCACCATGGTGCTTGCCGGGGCCGCCGGAGCGAACGCCCGCCCCGGTGGGCACCACCACCGCGGTCACCACCACCATGGCAGCAAGCGCGCACACAAGATCGCGCATGCCGTGGCCGTGGCGGTTCACCAGAAGGGGGACCCTTACGTCTACGGCGCGGAGGGCCCCAACGCCTTCGACTGCTCCGGGCTGACCGAGTACTCGTTCGCCAAGGCGGGGTTGCGCCTTCCGCGCACATCCGACGCGCAGTACCGCTTCGTGCGGCACATCAAGAAGCGGAACATCCGGCGTGGCGACCTCGTCTTCTTCCACGACGGGTCGGGCAGCGTCTACCACGTGGGGATCTTCGCCGGCAGACGGCACGGCTCGGAGTACATCCTGCACGCCCCCTACACCGGCCAGGTCGTCCACCGGGAGCGGATCTGGACCGGTGCCTGGTACGCGGGCACGATGCGTCGTCGCTGACCCTGCCTCCCGGCTCACAGCGGCCAGTCCGCTGCTCGGGAAGACACCGCCGGCGTGGCTGTGGCCGGGAACGAGCGTCCGGCAAGTCACACTTGCCCCATGCCCCTCCTGATGATCACTCGTGCCCGTGTCGTCGGTGCACTGGCACTGGCGGGGTGCCTGGTCAGCGGAGCCTGCAGTGGTGGCGCCGGGCCGGGCGGCACCGACTCCACCGAGCCGCTGGACCAGAACACCGCGGGCCTGGTCACCCTCAACCACCAGTGGCCGCTCACCGGGCTGCCCGTCGACGGCGCGCTGCCGGATCACGGAGTGTTCGCCGTCAAGATCGACAACACGCCCGCAGCGGCGCCGCAGCTCGGACTGGCGTCGGCGGACATGGTGGTGGAGGAACTGGTCGAAGGGGGGCTCACCCGGCTCGCAGCCTTCTTCTACTCGACGTTGCCCGCTGACCCGGTCGGGCCCGCGAGGTCCATGCGGGCCACCGACATCGGCATCG
>JBKPNJ010000181.1:0-10175 GCA_046732575.1 Actinomycetota bacterium | reverse complement strand
GGGGAAGCCCAAGAACAAAAACACCCGCTGTCAGACTTCGCGGGCACACAACAACAACCGAACCGAAGTACAAACTGCAACCGACACGACCGTACGGGCCCCACTCTCCCAGGTCAACTCCACCACACAGCGTCACACCCGACGCAGCGTCACAACTCGGGGACCGGTTGCTCACCGCGCGGCCTCCGGGGCCGAGGCGTCAGGGCCGATCGCGGTGAACGTTGCGGCTCTGCTTGGAGAGCCTCTTCCACTTCTTCGTATGCTCCGCCCGCATCCTGGCGTCGGCGCGCCGGGTCGTCCACGCCAGCTCCCGTCGCAGCTTCTGCCAGGACTCGTAACGCCGGACCGACAGCGTCCCCTCTGAAAGAGCGGCAGCGATCGCGCAGCCGGGTTCGCCGGCGTGTCCGCAGTCGAGGAACCGGCAGAAGGCGGTGAGCCGTTCTACGTCGGCGAAGGCGGTCGCGATCCCGGCGGAGGCGTCGACCAGTCCCACACCGCGCAGGCCGGGCATGTCAAGCACCGCTCCCCCACCCGGCAGGAACACCAGCTCCCGGCGCACCGACGTGTGCCGACCACGGCCGTCGTCGCGGATCGAACGGGTCGCCAGCACCGCTGTTCCGGCGAGTGCATTGACGAGGCTCGACTTGCCGGCCCCGGAGGAACCCACGAGCGCGAGTGTTCGCGCCGGGTTCAGCAGTGCCCGGATCCTGTCGAGCCCCAGTCCGCTGGTGCTGCTGCAGCAGATCACCTCCACCCCTGGTGCCGCCGTTCGTACGTCTTCCGCGACGTGATGGGCGTCGGCGGCGAGATCTGCCTTGCTGAGCAGAACCGCCGGGAGCGCACCGCTCTGCCAGGCGAGGGCTAGGAGCCGCTCCAGCTTGCCCACCGAGGGCGCGGGCACGAGCGACTCGATGATCGCGACGACATCCATGTTCGCAGCCAGCACCTGACCCTCGGAGCGGCCGTTGGCCACCGCCCGTTTGATCGCGGTGCGACGAGGCAGGACCGCTTCGATGGTGATGGGGCCATCGGGCCAGGCCCTGGTCGCACACCAGTCGCCGGTGCACGGGCCAACCGTTGCATCGACCGACATGGCGTCGAGGACGCCGCCTCCCGCGCTGGCCCGAAGAGGGCCGGCCTGCGTCATCACGGTGCAGACCCCACGGTCCACCCGAACCACCCGGCCCGGTACGCAGGTCGTGAGATAAGGCGCGAACCCGGCCTGCAAGCGGTCATCCCATCCCAGCTCAGCCAGGGGAATCGCCGCATCATCTGTCACTCCAGGCAGGGTAGGGACCGGCGCCCCTCGACGCACCCTGTTTTCCGCGTTGCATGAGTGCGGGCTCAGCAGACGTCGTCGATGTCTCGACGTCTTGGCTTCGGCCGCTGCCGGCGCAGCACCCGGCGACCGTGTTCCATCCGTGCCTGCGCGGTTTCCTGCTCCGGCCACAGCTGATCGAAGGCGGAGTTCAGAGCGGCGCCGATGAGTACCGCGATGGAGGTCAGGTACAACCACAGAAGGACCGCGATCGGGGCCGCCAGGGGACCGTAGATGCTCGTGCTGTCCGCCGAGTACTGCAGGATCAGTCTCAGCAGCCAACTGCCTCCGATCCAGATCGCCAGCGCCAGGGTCGCACCGGGGATGTCGTACCGCCATGATGTGCGCACCGGCACGGACAGGTGATAGAGCGTGGTGAGAAACAGCACGCTCAAGGCGATGACCGTGGGCCAGTACAGCGAGTTGATGAAGTCCAGTCGCGGCGAGACCATGGCGTCCACGAGTCCGGGTCCCACCAGGACAAGTGGCAGAACCACGATGCCCACCATCAGACCGACGATGTAGAGGGAGAACGAGAGCGCCCGGGTGCGGATGATCCCGCGGCGGCCCCCGAGTCCATACATGATCGTGATCGTGTCGACGAACACATTGAGGGCACGAGAACCCGACCACAGGGCGAGGACGAAGCCGATCGAGATCGCGTCGACCCGGCCGCCCGAGAGCACATCGTTGAGCGTCGGCACGATCACTGTGTGGACCGAGTCGGGCGTGAGCGCCCGTGAGGCGAGGTCGATCACCGCCTGCCGGATCGTGTCGATCTGGGCGACGTTGAAACGGTTGACCGCGTACCCGATGCTGCCGGCCAGGCCGAAGATCAGCGGAGGCAGTGAGAGGACCGCGAAGAACGCTGCTTCAGCAGCCAGTCCTGTCACGCGGTAGCGGAAACAGGCGCCCACGGTCGCCGTCACAAGATGCCACAGCGAGCCTCGGATCGTCTCGACCCGCGAGGGCCCCGAGGCCTCGCCGTCGATGGACGGGGCTGCCATGACCTCTACGGTAACTTCAGCGACGGCCGAGACAGGCCGGGAAGGCGAAGGCGGCCTGTCGCGACGCCGGAGACGCCAGGCAGCGAGCTCGCGCGGGCGCACGCTGCGAGCGCGCGGCCGGAAGACGGCACCGTGGGATTAGGCTCGGGCGTGGTCGACGACCCAGGAGGAACGATGACAGACACCCTTACCGGCCGGCTCACGGCCAGCCTTGCCGACAGCGACCCCGAGGTTGCTCGCCTGGTCGAGGCAGAGGGTCGCCGACAGAGCGAGTCCATCCGGCTGATCGCGAGTGAGAACTACGTCTCGCAGGCGGTGCTCGATGCCGCCGGCACACTGCTCACGAACAAGTACTCCGAGGGCTACGTCGGCCGCCGCTACTACGAGGGCCAGCAGGTGATCGACGAGATCGAGCAGCTGGCGATCGACCGGGCCAAGTCGGTGTTCGGCGTCGACCACGCCAACGTGCAGCCGTACTCGGGCTCGCCGGCGAACCTGGCGATCTATCTGGCGTTCCTCGACCCAGGTGACACAGTGCTGGGCATGGCGTTGCCGATGGGTGGACACCTCACCCACGGTTGGAGCGTCTCGGCGACCGGCAAGTGGTTCCGTGCGGTTCAGTACGGCGTTCGGCGCGAGGACGGCCGCATCGACTTCGACGAAGTGCGCGAGATCGCCGAGCGCGAGCGCCCCAAGCTGATCTTCTGTGGCGGGACCGCCATCCCCCGCACGATCGAGTTCGAGACGTTCGCCGAGATCGCCCGGGACGTGGACGCCGTGCTCGCGGCGGATATCGCGCACATCGCCGGCCTCATCGCCGGGGGCGCACATTCGTCACCGGTAGGACATGCCCCCGTGATCTCGACCACCACTCACAAGACCCTTCGCGGTCCTCGTGGAGCGATGCTGATGTGCGATGCACAGCACGCCAAGGCCATCGACAGGGCGGTATTCCCGGGCCTCCAGGGCGGCCCGCACAACCACACGACGGCGGCGATCGCGGTGGCGCTCAAGGAGGCTGCCACGGAGGAGTTCAAGGTTTACGCACATCAGATCATCGCCAATGCCAAGGCACTTGCGACGGCGATGCTGGACCGGGGTTTCGACCTGGTGTCCGGTGGCACCGACAACCACCTGATTCTCGCGGACCTGACCAGCAAGGGCATCGGTGGCAAGCCCGCTGCGCAGGCGATGGACCGGGCCGGCATCGAGCTCAACTACAACACCGTGCCCTACGACACCCGCAAGCCCTTCGACCCGTCCGGTATCCGGCTCGGCGCGTCGTCGGTCACCACCCGCGGGCTGACCGAGGAGCACATGCCCTTCGTGGCGCAGTGCATGGACGAGGCCATCACCGCCGCCAGGTCCGGCGATGAGAAGACGCTGACCAGGATCAAGAACGACGTCGCCGAGTTCGTCAAGCCCTTCCCGATCCCGGGCTGGTCGGGCTAGGGGCTGCGAACCGCGGCGGTGTCCTCGTGATGAGATCGAGTCTCGTTATCTGGACAACAGGCTTGTGTCGGGCCACTGCCTGACCGAAGATCATGGGGTGTCTTCGATTGTGATCACTGATCTCGTGGCCCGCCGCCACGTCGATTTCGGTCGCACTCGGAGCATGATCTGTATGCCGGCGTAGCCCCGCCCGCTTGCGAAAGCCGGGCGCGCGGTCGCGTCGGCTTCGTCGTACCCGGTCCAGCCGGTGTCGAGCTCCGCGCGGTCGTGCGTCTCCCCCGACCGGAGGACGCACCACATGACGAGTTCAGTTGTCACACCAGTGCCGCCCCGGGCGGCAAGCCCGAAACGCGGAGAGGGCCAATGGGCCCTCGGTTACCGGGAGCCGCTCAACGCCAACGAGCAGGCGAAGAAGGATGACGACGCGCTGAACGTACGCGCCCGGATCGAGAACATCTACGCGCACCGGGGCTTCGACGCGATCGACGGCGTCGACCTCCGGAACCGGTTCCGCTGGTGGGGTCTCTACACCCAGCGCAAGCCCGGGATCGACGGCGGCAAGACCGGAGCTCTGGATCCTCAGGAGCTCGATGACAAGTACTTCATGCTGCGTGTCCGTATCGATGGCGGCCAGCTCGACATCGACCAGCTGAGGACGATCGCCGATGTCTCGGTGAGGTACGCACGCGACACCGCCGACGTCACCGATCGGCAGAACATCCAGCTGCACTGGGTTGCCGTCGAGGACGTCCCGGCCATCTGGGAGCAGCTGGAGTCCGTGGGCCTGTCCACCCAGGAGGCCTGCGGGGACGCGCCGAGGGTGATCATCGCCAGCCCGGTCGCGGGCATCGCCGCCGACGAGATCATCGACCCGTCGTGGGCCGTCGAGGAGATCTCCAGTCGCTACATCGGCAGTCCGGAGTTCTCCAACCTGCCACGGAAGTTCAAGACGGCCCTGACCGGTCACCCGAGCCAGGACGTGGCTCCAGAGGTCAACGACGTCTCCTTCGTCGGCGTCGTTCATCCCGAGTGGGGGCCTGGATTCGATGTCTGGGTCGGTGGCGGACTATCGACGAACCCGATGCTGGCCAAGAGCCTCGGGGTGTGGGTGCCGCTACATGAGGTGCCCGACGTCTGGTGGGGAGTGATCAGCGTCTTCCGTGACTACGGATACCGGCGGCTCCGCAGCCGGGCCCGACTCAAGTTCCTCGTGGCCGACTGGGGTGTGGAGAAGTTCCGTTCCATCCTCGAGGATGAGTACCTGCGGCGCGCGCTCGTCGACGGACCGGCCCCGCAAGTGCCCGCAACGTCCGGTGACCACGTCGGCGTACACCTCCAGCGCGACGGTCGGTTCTTCGTTGGTGTGACACCGACAGTCGGTCGGGTCAGCGGCAGCCAGCTGGCGAAGCTGGCCGAGGTGGCTGAGGCGCACGGGGTGCGGAGGTTGCGGACAACGCCGTACCAGAAGCTTCTCCTGCTCGATGTCGACCCCGACCGGGTGGATTCACTGGTCGAGGCACTGGACGGCATCGGGCTCTCGGCACGTCCCTCAATGTGGCGGCGCAACACCATGGCGTGCACCGGCATCGAGTACTGCAAGCTCGCGATCGTCGAGACCAAGGAGCGTGCGCGCCGGCTGGTGGACGAGCTCGAGCAGCGCTTCCCCGGTCTCGAGACACCCATCACGGTGAACGTCAACGGCTGCCCGAACTCATGCGCGCGGATCCAGGTCGCCGACATCGGCCTCAAGGGACAGCTCGTCGTCGACGCCGAGGGGAACCAGGTCGAAGGATTTCAGGTGCATCTCGGCGGTGGTCTCGGTCTTGACCCGAAGTTCGGCCGTAAACTACGAGCCCACAAAGTCACGTCGGCGGACTTGACCGACTACATTGAAAGGGTGGTATGTCGGTATCTGGGCGACCGGCACGACCACGAAGGCTTCGCAGAGTGGTCAGCCCGCGTAGACGAGGAGGCCCTGCGATGACCGAGCGTGCGGTCCCGTTCCATTGCCCGTACTGCGGTGATGAGAACCTGTTCCCACATGAGGCGACCCATGGTGCCTGGGAGTGCCGCAGCTGCCGGCGGGCCTTCTCGGTCAAGATGCTTGGCCTGCTGTCCG
Source organism: Actinomycetota bacterium (assembly GCA_046732575.1). GTDB lineage: Bacteria > Actinomycetota > Actinomycetes > Propionibacteriales > Nocardioidaceae > JBKPNJ01. The sequence goes on along the minus strand of JBKPNJ010000181.1, from coordinate 4,279 downwards.
GCCTACCTACGTCCGGTGCGGCTTCATGACCGCGACAACCACGCGAGGCACCCGAAGAACCGCGAAGCAGCTGCGCGACCTCGCCAAGGTCGCCGGTGCCGAGCTCGAGCTCGCTCCGGCCCATGTCCTGCTCGCATGGGCCGTTGAGACGTTCGGCAGCCGCTTCTGCGTCGCGTCGTCGATGGCCGATGCGGTCCTTGCCCATCTTGCCTCCACGGTGTCGCCCGGTATCGACGTCGTCTTCCTCGACACTGGCTACCACTTCCCCGAGACCATGGGCACCGCCGACGCCGTCGGGCACACCATCCCCATCAATCTGCTCACCGTGCGTCCCGAGCTCACTGTCGCCGAGCAGGACGAGCGGCACGGCAAGGACCTGTGGGCGCGCGACCCCGACCTGTGCTGCGCGTTGCGAAAGGTCGCTCCGCTGACCCGCACACTCGAGTCGTACGACGCGTGGGCGACCGGGATGCGCCGTGAGGAGACACACGACCGGGCGATCGCTCCAGTCGTCGGTTGGGACGCCAAGAAGCAGAAGGTCAAGGTCTCGCCGCTGGCTCGGTGGACCCAGGAGGACGTCGAGCGCTACGTGCGCGAAAACGACGTGCTCGTCAATCCCTTGCAGCTCGACGGCTATCCCTCGATCGGCTGCTGGCCTTGCACACGACGGGTGGCACCGGGAGACGACCCGCGAAGCGGTCGCTGGGCCGGCATGGGCAAGACCGAGTGCGGCATCCACTGACGCTCGGGAACGCCGCTCGCAGCACCCCCTAGGAGACGACTCCCGGCTGGAGGCAACCGGCACATGACTGCACCCACGCTACTGGCGCTGGCGCATGGCAGCCGCGACCCCCGCTCGGCCGCGACGGTCAGGGCGATCTGCTCTCGGGTGGCCGAACTGCGTCCCGATCTTGGCGTCGAGGTCGCGTTCCTCGACCACTGCGAGCCTCACTCGAGTGTCGTGTTCGATCGTCTGGCTCGCGACGGCGTTGAGGAGGTCGTCGTCGTGCCGCTGCTGCTCACTGAAGCGTTCCATGCCCGGGTCGACGTGCCCGCGGTGGTGCACGCCGCCACCCGCTCACACCCGGGGATGCTCGTCCGGGCCGCTGGGGTGCTGGGGTTCGAGGCCGGGCTGCTGGATGCGCTGGACCGACGTCTGCGCTCTTCGCTCAGCGCCGCCAGGGTGCGTGAGCTCGACGCGCTGGTCCTGGCCGCTGCCGGCTCCTCGGACCTGCTGGCGAACCAGGCGGTCGCCCGGGTGGCCCGGCTGTGGGGCGCCCGGCACAGGTTGCCGGCGCTTGCTGCGTACGCATCTGCGGTGCCGCCCAGTGCGGGCGAAGCGGTACGCGCGTTCCGGGACGAGGGACGCCGCCACATCGCGGTCGGGTCGTTCTTCCTTGCACCCGGGTCACTCCCTGACCGTACGGAGGAGCTTGCCCTCGAAGCGGGTGCGGTTGCGGTCGCGCAGCCACTCGGAGATGACCCAGAGGTTGTCCGTACCATCATCTCCCGTTACCTGGTTGGCGCCGTGGAGATGTTCCCGATCCCAGTCTGACCGGCGGCCATGCCCCTCAGCATCGCGGTCAGCTCTCGGCAAGCCGCTTCCGCTGCTCGTCGACGTCGAAGTCGGCTACCGGCCAGCGAGGGTCCAGGGCCAGCAGATGCTCCAACAGCAGCGTGCTGACGGCCCAGTTGCGGTACCACTTCCGGTCGCTCGGGATCAGCAGCCACGGAGCGGCGTCGGTGTTGCACCGTTCGAGGGCGATCGCATAGGCCTGTTGGTACTCCTCCCACAGCCGACGCTCGTCGATGTCGCCGGGATTGAACTTCCAGCGCTTCGTCGGATCATCGAGCCTGGCCTGGAGTCGGTCGTGCTGCTCCTGCTTGGAGATGTGCAGGAAGCACTTGAGCACCGCGGTGCCGTCCTCGACCAGGTCGGCTTCGAAGTTGTTGATCGACTCATACCGGTGATGGATTGTCGACGCCGGCGCCAGCTTGCGAACTCGCGCGATCAGCACGTCCTCGTAATGTGAACGGTCGAAGATGCCGATCATTCCCGGTGGTGGGGTCTGTTGCCTGATGCGCCAGAGAAAGCCTCGCCTGCGCTCGGCCGCCGTCGGAGCCCGGAAGGATGCCAGACGCAGTCCTTGAGGATCCAGCATTCCTGCGCAGTGGCGAACGACCCCTCCCTTGCCGGAGGTATCCATCCCCTGCAGCACGAGGAGGATCCGGTGGACACCACCTGTCCGCCCCTCGGCAAACAGTCGCTCCTGCAGCTCCGAAAGCCTCTCGCCGAGGTCGGCTAACGCTTCCTTCCCCTGTTGCTTGTCGCCGCCGAACCCCGGGGTCGCCCGGGTATCGAACGCCTCAAGCCTGACCGGCCCCTCAGGTACGCGGAGTCGCTGAGCGAGGGGCATCTGGAGCGCTGGCATGGCGGCAGTATCACGTACTGTCCACCGGCTGTCAGAGCAAAGGGCAAGGACGGCCGATCACGCTCGGGCCGGGCGTGACAGGATCGCCGCCATGCGCATCCTGTTTGCCGAGGGTTCCACGGTGGCAGCACCGTCGGAGGCTGCGGACCCCACCGTGACCGACGACGAGCTCGAGCAGCTGTACGCCTTCCCAGCGGGGCAGCGGTGTCTGCGCGCCAACTTCGTGGCCACCTTGGACGGATCGGTGCAGGGCCCGGACAACAGGTCTCGCAGCATCTCCAGCAGCGGCGACAAACGCGTCTTCTCGCTGTTGCGCAGTCTCAGTGACGTGATCCTGGTCGGAGCCGGCACCGCGCGCAGCGAGCTCTACATGCCGGTCAGGAGTGGTGAGACCCGTGCCGGGCTCCGGAAGCGCCATCGTCTCACGCCGGTGCCTTCCCTGGCGGTGGTCACACGGACGCTGGGCCTCTCACCAGACCTGTTGCGCGGCGGGCAGGCACCGACGATCGTCATCACGGTCGCCGACGCGCCGGCATCGCGGCTGGAGGAGGTGCGCGAACTGGCTGACGTCATCGTGGCCGGTCGCACACATGTCGATCTGCGTGTGGCCGTCGACGAGCTCGAGTCGCGTGGGCACCGGAGGATCCTCTGCGAGGGCGGACCGAGTCTCACCCGTGACCTCGCTGACTCCGGTCAGCTCGACGAGCTGTGCCTCACGGTGTCGCCGACGCTGCTGGGCGGCGATGGCTTGCGTCTGACCCAGGGGGACCCGGTCGTTCCTCCTCCGCTGTTCACACTCCAGCACCTGCTGCTCGATGAGGACAATCTGCTGTGCAGGTGGGTGCGCCGTCCCCCTGGCTGAGCGCGACGCAGGACTGAGACGATGGCTGCCATGGACCTGCCCGTGAACCCGCCGGTCGCCCCGATGCTGGCGAAGTCGGTGAAGGGAGTGCCCCCTCCGGAGAAGGCTGACGGCGGTTACCTGTACGAGCCGAAATGGGACGGCTTCCGGTGCATCGTGTTCCGTGACCGTTCCGAGGTGGTGCTGGGGAGCCGCAACGAGAGACCGCTGACCCGATACTTCCCCGAGGTGGTCGCCGCGGCGCAGGAGTCACTACCCGAACGCTGTGTCGTCGATGGTGAGATCTTCGTCGCGACCGGCGACCGCCTCGACTTCGAGCGGTTGCTCGAACGCATCCATCCTGCCGATTCCCGGGTGGTCAAGCTGAGCGTCGAGACACCTGCCGCGTTCGTCGCTTTCGACCTGCTTGCGATCGATGACGAGAGCCTCCTTGAGCAGCCGCTCGGTGCGCGGCGCGAGCGGCTGGAACATGCGATGTCCGGGGCGAGGCCACCGATCCATCTCACCCCCGCCACTCGCGACCTGGACGTGGCGCAGCGGTGGTTCGAGAGCTTCGAAGGGGCCGGGCTCGACGGTGTGGTGGCCAAGCCGTTGAACACCAGCTACCAGCCGGGGATGCGGGCGATGCTCAAGATCAAGCACGAACGCACCGCCGACGTGGTGATAGCCGGATACCGGCTGCACAAGACGTCCAAACCCGAGCGGCCTCTGCTCGGGTCGCTGTTGCTTGGCCTGTTCGACCAACAAGAGCATCTACAGCATGTCGGGGTGTGTGCGGCCTTCGGCACCGCCCGACGGGCTGAGCTCATCGGCGAGCTCGCCCCTCTGGTCATCGCACCCGAACGCCACCCGTGGGCCGAGTGGGCCAGTGCCGCCACCTCCCCCACCGGTGACCGGATGCCCGGGGCGCAGTCACGGTGGAACGCCGGCAAGGATCAGTCGTGGGTCCCACTTGACCCGGTCATGGTCGCTGAGGTGGCCTACG
>JBKPNJ010000180.1:0-8453 GCA_046732575.1 Actinomycetota bacterium | reverse complement strand
CGGCGGTCGATCGTCGTCGGCCCGGTACGGCTGCAACGATGGCTACGTGGCCATCACGCTTGAGACCCGCGCGCGGCGCAGTGCCGCGCGCGGGGTCGTCGGCGGCCGGGAGGCGGTCGCGGTGATGGCCTGGATCACCGTCGTCCTCAGGCTCGACGCCCACGGCACGCTGTGGACCCAGCGGGTGCTGGGCCTGCTGACCTGGGGGCTGCTGTTGCTGGTCCTGGCCCGGGAGTCACACCTGGTCCGGGCTCAGACAGCGGTGGTGGTTGTCTTCGCCAGTGCCGTCGAGTACACGTTCTCACCGCTGCTCGAGGTGTATCTGTACCGCTTCCACAATGTGCCGTGGTACGTGCCCGCCGGTCACGGGCTGGTCTACCTGGCTGCGCTCGGGATCGGGAGGAGCGGCGTCGTGCGCACGCAGTTGCGGCGCTGCACGCTCGCCGTCGTGGTCATCGGCGGGGCCTATGCGGTCGGTGGGCTGGTCGCCGGCCCGCGGACCGATGTGCTCGGCGCCTTCTGGTTCGCCTGCTTGCTGGCGTTCCTGCGCTGGGGACCGTCGCAGTCGCTGTATGTCGGCGCATTCGTCGTCGTGACCTATCTGGAGATCCTCGGCACCTCACTGGGAACCTGGACATGGCAGCCCCACGACCCCACCGGGCTGGTGCCGATCGGGAACCCGCCGTCGGGGGCTGCCGGCGGCTACGGCTGGTTCGATCTTGCGGCTCTGTGCGTGGCGCCCTGGCTGCTGTCCAGGCCGGCGCGACTGGGTTCCGGTGCAGCGCCTGCATAGATCGGCGGATCGTCGTACGGCGCGCTCGTCACGGTTCGAGCGACTGCGGTGAGCGGGGGTAGAGGCTGTGCACGCTGCCGCTGTCGCGGTCGGGCTCCGCGGCCGGCGAGCCGCGGTCGTCGGGCAGCTCACCGATCAGGGCGAGGACCTGGTCATGCAGGCGGGCGTTGCTGGACAGGGCGTTCCCCCCGTGCGGTCCGTCCTGGCCGCTCAACGACGTGAACTGTCCTCCGGCCTCCTGGACGATGACCGAGAGCGCCGCCATGTCGTACAGCTCCAGGTCGGGCTCCGCGGCCAGGTCGACAGCACCCTCGGCCACCAGGGTGTGCGACCAGAAGTCGCCGTACGCACGAGTCCGCCAGCACCGACGGGTCAACGCCAGGAAGTCCGCCAGGCGGTCGTTCTCCTCCCATTCAGCGAGCTCGGAGTACGACAGGGAGGCGTTCTCGAGCCGGTCGACGTCGGATACACGGCACGGCGACGCCGAGAACAGCGACCTGCCGGTCCAGGCGCCGTCGCCACGTGCGGCCCACCACCGTCGCCCCAGTGCCGGTGCCGACACACAGCCGACGACCACGTCGTCCTCGATCATCAGCGCGATCAGCGTGGCCCAGACGGGCGTTCCGCGGATGAAGTTCTTGGTTCCGTCGATCGGATCGATGATCCACCGCCGGGTGCCCCAGCCGGACCCGCCCCGCTCCTCACCGAGCACTGAGTCGCGCGGCCGGGCGCGACCCAGCGCCCGCCTGATGCCGTCCTCCACAGCCTGGTCGGCATCGCTCACCGGGGTCATGTCCGGCTTGGTGGTCACGTGCAGGTCCAGTGCTTTGAACCTGTTCATCGTCAACGAGTCCGCGTCATCGGCCAGGACATGCGCCAGCCGCAGGTCGTCGTTGTGCGTCGCGGGCATGGCACGAGGCTACGGCCACCGCCGCAGCGGGTGCACCCGACGCGCACGGCCGGATGAACCCGGCAACGACGGTCCGCGTTACTAGGGTGCTAATCGTCGGCGGTCGACGGCTGGAGAGACGCGATGTTCGGTGAGTTCCGGGGCCTGCCCCTGCACGTGCTCGTCGTGCATGCGGCGGTCATCTTCATCCCGCTCGCAGCGCTCTGCGCCGTGCTCTTCGTCGCGCTCCCCCGGGGCCGCTATCTGTTGCGCTGGCCGCTGGTGGCCATCACCGTGGTCTCGTTCGTGACGGTCCTCGTCGCCGTGCAGAGCGGCCTGACGTTCAGGTCCGACCTCGGCCTCACCGGCGGCCCGATCGACCATCATCAGAGCCTCGCGAAGACCTTGCGGCTGTTGATGATCGGCTTCACCGTCGTGTCCCTCGCGGCCGCATGGGTGCTCGGTGGACCGTCGTCGCTGCGTTCGGGCCGGGGTGAGCGCCGCTCGCTCGGGCCGAAAGTGCTGCAGTACGCCGTGGCCGCACTGCTGGTCGTCGCGTCGGTGGTGGTGCTCGTCCAGGTGATCCGCACCGGCGAAGCGGGCAGCCGAGTCGTCTACCCGCAGTACCCCACCGGCAGCTGAACCCGGCCGCGCGGGGCCTGGTGTATCAGTCGTCCTCCGGCTGGTCGCGGCTCGACAGCAGTCTCCGGAAGGACCCCACACGGGCGGCATCGGTCTGCCCGCTGGTCACCGCCAGGTCGAGTCCGCACTCCGGCGCGCCATCGCCGTGCGTGCAGCCGCGCGGGCACGGACCGGTGAGAGCCGCCAGGTCGGGGAACGCCTCGATGATGCGGCCGACGTCGACGTGCGCGAGGCCGAAGGAGCGGATCCCCGGGGTGTCGACCACCCAGCCGCCGAACGGCAGCCGCAGCGCCACGACGGAGGTCGAGGTGTGGCGGCCGCGTCCGGTGACGGCGTTGACGTGGCCGATCGCGCGCCCGGTGCCGGGCACCAGGCCGTTGACGAGTGTCGACTTGCCGACCCCCGAATGGCCCACGAGCACGCTCACCCGGTCGGTCAGCCGGTCCCTGATGTCGGAGAGCTGCTTGCCGCGACGCGTCACCACGTACGGCACGCCGAGCGGGCGATAGATCGAGAGCAGATCCTCAGGATCGGCCAGATCGGGCTTGGTAAGGCAGAGCAGCGGATCCAGGCCAGCGTCGTAGGCGGCGACAAGGCACCGGTCGATCAGCCGGCGTCGAGGGGAGGGGTCGGCGAGTGCGGCGACGACAACCAGCTGGTCGGCGTTGGCGACGACGACACGCTCGACGGGGTCGTCGTCATCGGCGGTCCGGCGCAGCACGGTGACGCGTTCGGTCACCTCGACGATGCGTGCCAGGCTGCCCGAGTCCCCGGAGACATCCCCGACGACGCGTACCCGGTCGCCAACCACCACTCCCTTGCGGCCCAGTGGCCTGGACTTCATCGCGGTGATGATCCGGTCACCGTCGTCGGTGCTGACCAGGCAGGTGTAGCGGCCGCGGTCGACCGCCACCACGAACGCGGTGATCGCCTCGAGATGAGCCGGGCGATCCTTGGTCCGCGGACGGGTGGAACGGCGGGGTCGGTCGAACCGGGCGTGGTCGTCGACGTCGTATCCCCGCCTGGTCATGCGCGGCCCCTCTCCCGGCTGCTGCGACCCAGAAGCGCCGTCCAGGCGCCCAGGAAGTCCGGGTGGGTCTTGCGCGTGGACGCGACGTTGACGACCTCGATCCCTGGTACCGCGAGGCCGAGCACGGCGGCCGCATGGGCCATCCGATGGTCGTCGTAGGTGTCGAACAGCCCCCCGCGCAAGGGTCTCGGATGAACCTCGAGCCCATCAGCGGTCTCGACGACGTTGCCGCCGAGCCGGTTGATCTGCGTGGTCAGGGCAGCCAGCCGGTCGGTCTCGTGGCCGCGCAGGTGAGCGATGCCGAGCAGTTTCGAGGGGCCGTCGGCCAACGCGCACAGGGCGGCGATCACCGGCGTGAGCTCGCCGACGTCGCGCAGGTCCGCGTCGATCCCGTGGATCTCTGCACCGCCGGTCACTGTCAGACCGCGGTCGCTGACGTCGACCTGCGCGCCCATCCGCGCCAGCAGGTCGGGCAGAGCGTCACCGGGCTGGTCGGTCTCCCGTGGCCAGGCCGGCAGCGTGACCGTCCCGGCCGTGACCAGCGCCGCGGCAAGGAACGGCGCGGCGTTGGATAGGTCCGGTTCGATGATCACGTCGGCGGCACGAACCCGTCCCGGGTGGACCACCCACCGGTGGCTCTCGGACACGTCGACATCGACGCCCCGTACCCGCAGCTGCCCCACGGTCATGGCGATGTGGGGCTGAGAGGGCAGCGGCCTCCCCCGATGGCGGACGTCGACCCCACTGTCGTAGCGCGAACCGGCCAGCAGCAGACCGGAGATGAACTGGCTGGAGCCGGATGCGTCGAGAGTGACGGTTCCGCCAGGTGCCCCGGAGGACCCGTGGACCGCGAAAGGCAACGACCCCCGGCCCCGGTCGTCGACGGTGACGCCGAGACCCCGCAGAGCGGCGATCATCGGTGCCATCGGCCGCTGTCGCGCGTGCTGATCACCGTCGAAGCGCACGACGCCTTCGGCCAGGGCGGCCAGTGGAGGCAGGAATCGCATCACGGTCCCGGCCAGGCCGCAGTCGACGTCGGCCGGTCCGGCCAGCCGACCGGGGACGACCCGCCAGCCGCCCGGGGTGTCGTCGATGCTCACCCCGACGGATCTCAGCGCCTCCACCATCAGCAGGGTGTCCCGAGCCCGCAGCGGCCGATGGATCGATGAGGGGCCGTCTGCCAGCGCGGCCAGCACGAGAGCCCGGTTCGTCAGCGATTTGGAACCCGGCAGCTCGACGCTGGCGTGCACGGGGGACCGGGCCCGGGGGGCGGGCCACGGCGTGGCGGTCGTAGCGGGCGCGGAAGTCATCGCCTCTGACAGTAACGCTCGCCGCGGACCGAGTGCGGTCGTCGGCGTAAGGCTGGTTCAGCCGAAGTGCAGGTTCTTCCGCGCGAGCTTCGCGTCGCGCTTGGCCAGGCGGCGCGCATGCCGCGCTTCGCGCTGGGCGTCTTGCGCCGCGCGGCGTGCCCGCCACGCCAGGCCGGGCCGGCCGGCAGTGTCGACCGAGGCGAGAAGCAGGCCGCCGGTCATCGACACGTTCTTGAAGAACATCTGGCGCTGGGTCGCCTTGGTGGACGGGTCGTCGGCCTCCCAGAAACGGTGACCCGCGATCGTCGTCGGCAGCATCGAAGCCGACAGCACCAGCGCGGAGAGACGCGGGGCTCGGCCGGTCGCGAGAGCCAGCCCGGCGACGATCTGGGCCGCGCCGTTCAGCCGCACGAGGGTCTTGGGATCGCTGGGCATGGGTGCCTGGGGCACTGTCCGCTTGGCCGCTGGCACGAGCTTGTCGATCACCGGCTTGGACCGCTCCACGAGCGCGTCGGCATTGCGGATGGCATCGATCCCCCCGACGACGAACATCGAGGCAAGCATCGGTCTTGCGATCAGTCTGATGACGGTCATGACGCTATTCATACCCCGTGCCGGACGGTCCCGCACGCAGTACCGAGTCGCCCACCGGGTCCCGCTCAGGGCGTGAGGCGGTGCAGGTCGCGGGGGAACAGGGTGGTCTCCCGAACGTTCTCGGCACCCACCAGACGGGCCACCCATCGCTCCAGTCCGATCGCGAACCCGCCATGCGGCGGCATGCCGTGCCTGAACGTCTGCAGGTACGTCTCGTACGGCTCCGTGGCCTCACCACGGTCGGCCAGCGCGCTGATGTAGTCGCCGTAGCGGTGGAGCCGCTGGCCGCCGGTGGTGAGCTCGAGTCCCCGGAACAGCAGGTCGAAGGAGTTCGACCAGGTGGGATCCGTCGGTTGGGGATGCGTGTAGAAGGGGCGCTTGCGCATCGGGTAGCCCACCACCGCGACGAAGTCGCTGCCGTGCTCGCTTCGGGCCCACTCGCCCAGTGCCCTTTCATGCGAGGGCGCGAGGTCGGGCTCGTCGGGGGCGGCGCCTATCAGCGACAGCGCGTCGGAGAAGTGCACCACCGGGAACGCGGCCGGAAGATCCGGAAGCGTGATGCCCAGCCGACTGACAGCGTCGCTCGCAAACAGCCGGATGCCGTCCACCATGCCGGCGATGACGTCCCTCAGCAGGTGGATGACGTCGTGGTGGTCCTCGATGAATCCGAACTCGACATCGAGGGACACGTATTCCGCCAGGTGGCGCACCGTGTCGTGAGGCTCGGCCCGGAACACCGGCCCGATCTCGTACACCCGCTCGAAGACACCGACCAGCGTCTGCTTGTAGAACTGCGGGGACTGCGCCAGATAGGCGGGCCTGCCGAAGTAGTCAACCTCGAAGACGTTGGCCCCCGACTCCGTCGACGTCGCGACGAGCTTGGGACTCTGCACCTCGGTGAAACCCAGCCGGTCCAGTGTGCGCCGGAACCCGCGCATGGTCGCGGCGGCGAGCTGCCAGCGGGCGCTGGCGAGCGGATGTCGGAGCGTCACCGGTGCGTTGTCCAGCAGAACGGCAAGACCAGCGCTGAGCCGGGGCCGCCAGAGCTCGACCGGCGGCGTGGCGGCAGGCTCGCCCAGCGCGGTGACCTGGGGGTCGGTGATCTCGAAGCCGCCGGGTGCCTGGGCGTTGGCAGTGACGACGCCGACGACGTCGACGACCGTCTCCTCACCGAGCGCTGCCATCTGCTCGACCAGGGCTGGCTGCTTCACCACGACCTGGGCCAGACCGCTGCGGTCGCGGATCACCAGGAAGGTGACGCCGGACAGCCGCCGCCGCCGGTGGATCCACCCGGCGATGCGTACGGTCTCCCCGGCATGCGACCCGAGGTCGACCGCGAGCAGTCGGGCTATGCGGTTCTTCACCGGCATCGGGATCGGCACCTCTTCACTCGGACGCACGCAGACGCGGTCGGATCGGTCCCCGGAGGTGTGGGCGAGGGGGAGCTCGCGGTGCCACCACACCTTCGCCGCCGCGTTGACACGACGGCCTCATTCGCCTGTTGCCTCGGCTCGGGAGGGTCTTCGTCCCTGGACCAGATCCCGCCGTCACAGCAGTCCCGGCAGTTCTCTGTGCTCTGGCTTCCAAGGACTACTTGGCTCCGTCGAAGCCGTTCGCGACAAGGGTACGCCCGGCTCCCAGCGCGACGAGTGGCAGTGGGCGCAGTCATCCAGAGCCGGCGGCCACCACCGTTGCGGGGCGCCACCGCTGATGTGCGACCCTGGCGGGCATGTGCGGCCGGTATGCATCGAGCAGGAAACCAGAGGACCTCGTCGAGGAGTTCGAGGTCGATCGCGTCATGGTCCGTGAGTCGTTGGAGCCGGACTTCAACGTGGCCCCCAGCAAGAACGTCTATGCCGTGCTCGAGCGACCACCGCGGGAGGCCGCGGACGATGATGCCCGGGAGCGGCGGCTCACGGTGGTGCGTTGGGGCCTGGTCCCCTCATGGGCCAAGGACCCCTCCATCGGGAACCGGCTGATCAACGCGCGGATGGAGACGGTGGCCGAGAAGCCGTCGTTCCGGCGGGCGTTCGCCGCCCGGCGCTGCCTGCTCCCTGCCGATGGGTACTTCGAGTGGTACGCCACCAGCGACAAGACCGCCAAGGGCAAACCGGTCAAGCAGCCGTTCTTCATCCGCCCAGCCGACAACGGCGTGCTCGCAATGGCCGGACTGTACGAGATCTGGCACGACCGAAGCCGGGACGATGAGGATCCCGAGGCGTTCCGGTGGACGTGCACAGTCCTCACGACCACGGCCGAGGACGCGGTCGGCAAGATCCATGACCGCATGCCGCTGCTGGTGGAGCCGGACAGATACGACGCCTGGCTCGACCCACGTACCAATGACAAGGACTCGCTGCTGTCGCTGCTGGTGCCGGCCGCGCCCGGCCGGCTGGAGGCGTTCCCGGTGTCAACGATGGTCAACAACGTCCGCAACAACGGTCCTGAGCTGCTTGAGCCGCTGGCGGCTGAACCTGCGGGTCCGCAATGATGGGCCATGGCGCGCCGCAGGCTGATCCCCACGCCGCACGGTGACGCCGGTCTGATCGCCCACCACGGGCACCGCCCGATCGCCACTCTGGTCCTGGGGCATGGAGCTGGCGGTGGTACGCGTGCACCGGACCTGCACGCGCTGGCGGCGAGCCTTCCTCGCCAGAACATCTCCGTGCTGCTGTTCGAGCAGCCGTGGGTGGTGGCCGGCAGGCGGGTGGCGACCTCACCGGCCACACTCGACGAGGCGTTCGTCCATGCCGTCAGCCGGCTGCGCAGTCGAACCCCGCTGGTGGTGGGAGGGCGAAGCGCCGGTGCCAGGGTCGCCGCGCGCACCGCACATCGCCTGGATGCCGTCGGCTGCCTCGCCCTCGCCTTCCCGCTCCACCCGCCCGGTCGACCCGAGAGCTCCCGCCTGGAGGAGTTGATGAGCTCGGCGGTCCCCACCCTGGTGGTTCAGGGCGACAGGGACGCCTTCGGCAGACCCGACGAGTTCCCCGACAGTGTCGACATGGCGGTGATACCCGGCGCCGACCATGGCTTCCAGGTGGCGGCCGGGGGGCCGTTGACCCGGACCGAGGCGCTCGGGGTCGTGGTCGAGGCTTGTCTGGAATGGCTCACCCGCGACATCGCCTGAGGCACGGTCCGGTGCGTTGGTGACGCGCGCCCGGGTATCCGATCCTCCAAGCCGGACCGGGAAGAAGA
>JBKPNJ010000179.1:0-10246 GCA_046732575.1 Actinomycetota bacterium | reverse complement strand
CAGTCGTGCCTCCGGTCATGCCCACCACCGCCCCCTCGGGAACCAGGCTCGCTGCCAGCCTGCCGATGGCACGCTTCTGCGGCTGCCGGCGGGCCTCCCGGTAGCGCAGCGGCAGCTCCAGGCCGATGCTGCCGGCCACCGCTCCGCCATGGGTCCGGGCGAGCAGCCCGCGCTCGTCGAGCGCACCGAGGTCACGCCGCAGGGTCGCCGCCGACACGTCGAAGTGCGCCGCCGCGCGCCCGACGTCGATGCTCCCGTGCTCGGCGACGTACTCCAGGATCGCGGCCATCCGACCCGCCTTGAGCAGCGGACCGGTCGACTTTCTGGCCATTGAGGTTCCGCTCGACGTGTCGTAGAGTCCCAGCCACGCATTTGCGCGCATGTTTCGGTGCTCGATCTTGTCAGAACGCGAGAGGCTTCGCCATGAGACTCCGACCTTGGGTGGCCGTGACGGCGGCGCTGGCGCTGGGCGCTGCGCTGGCCGGCTGCGGCGGTGACGACTCCGGCTCCTCCAGCGGCGCCACGGAGATCACCGTCTGGAACGGCTGGACCGGCGTCGAGGGCAGGGCCTTCCAGGGACTGGTCGACGACTTCGAGGCGAGCCATCCCGGCATCAGCGTCAAGACGCTCAATGTCAACCAGGACTACGCCCTGCAGAAGGTATCCACCGCGGTGCGAGGGGGTGTGCCACCGGACATCTCCTACCTGTACGGCAGCTGGGCACCGAACATCGCCACGGTCCCCAAGATCGTCGACCTCACCTCGACCGTCCAGCAGAAGTCGGTGGACTGGGACGACTTCTTCCCCGGTGAGCAGAAGGTGGCGACCGTGGACGGGAAGGTCATCGGGATGCCGGCCCTGGTCGACAACCTGGCGATCGTCTACAACAAGAAGCTGTTCGCCGACGCCGGTGTCGCACCCCCGGCGCCGGACTGGACCTGGGACGACTTCCGGGCCGCGGCGAAGGCTCTCACCGATGCAGGGACCAAGCAGTACGGCTGGACGATGCCCGCCAACGACAGCGAGGACACCGTCTGGCACTGGGAGGCGATGCTGTGGGAGGCCGGCGGCGACATCCTCAACGCCGACAACACCAAGGCGGTGTTCAACTCGCCGGAGGGCGTTGAGGCCATGACCATGTTGCAGTCGATGGCCGTCGACGACAAGTCGGTCTACCTGGACACGACGAACTCGACGTACGCCCAGCTGTTCAACAACGGCAAGATCGCGATGGTCATCACCGGTCCGTGGGACCTGTCGGGCTTCCATGTCAACTACGGCGTGCAGATCATGCCGAGCTTCGCCAGCTCCACCGCCGGCCACCTCACCATCGCCGGACCGGACAACTGGGTGGCGTTCGACAACGGCGACGACCGGCGTACAGCGGCGCTGAGCTTCCTCACCTGGCTGACCGCCCCCGAGCAGGTGAAAACGTGGTCACTGAAGACCGGCGACCTGCCGACGCGACGCTCGATCGGTGAGGACGCCACCGTCGTCGACAAGATGGACAGCAAGCTGCCGGGCATCAAGACCTTCGTCGACAACCTGTCCAACGTGCAGAAGGCACGCCCGCAGGTGGCGGCGTACCCGAAGATCTCGCTGGCGCTCAGCGACGCGATCGTGGCGGTGATGCTCGGCAAGGACGACCCGCAGTCCGCGCTGGACAAGGCCGCGCAGATCGCCGATCAGGCACTGGCCGAGGGCTGAGCCGCCGATGGCGACGGCGACCGCCGCTGGCCCGGTGACGACGGGACCGCTGCGCCGCCTGTCCCGGTCGGAGAACGCGATCGGCTGGGCGTTCGTCACCCCGGCGGCGGTGCTGATGGGCATCTTCGGGCTGCTCCCGATCGTCTGGTCACTGGTGCTGTCGTTCCAGAAGTCGGACCTGCTCACTCCCGAGACCCCCTGGGTCGGGCTGGACAACTACTCCAAGCTCGCCCACGACGACCAGTTCGCCAGCGCGGTCCAGCACACGATCGTCTTCACCGCGCTGTTCGTGCCGGCCACGATGGTGGTGGGACTCCTCGTCGCCGTCGCCCTCAACCGCGCCATCCGTGCCGTGTCGTTCTACCGCACCGCGGCGTACGTGACGATGGCGGTCTCGACGATCAACGAGGCGATCATCTTCGTCTGGCTGTTCAACCCGACCTTCGGCCTGGTCAACTCGATCCTGGACAGGATCGGCGTGCCGCAGCAGCTGTGGCTGTCGAGCACCAGCCAGGCCCTCTACGTCATCGTCGCGATGACGGTGTGGGGATGGACCGGCTTCGCGGTGGTCATCTACCTGGCCGCCCTGCAGGGCGTACCCCAGGATCTGCTGGATGCCGCCGCGATCGACGGAGCGAAGCGTTTCAAGGTGTTCCGCACGATCACCGTTCCGCTGCTTAGCCCGGCCTCGCTCTTCCTCGGCATCTGGCTGAGCATCAACGCGCTGCAGCTGTTCGACGAGGTCTACCTGTCCACCCGCGGCGGGCCGTTGGGGTCTACGACGGTCGTCGTCTACTACGTGTACGAGCAGGCGTTCCAGCAGTTCAACGCCGGGTACGGCGCCGCACTCGCGTACGCGATGTTCATGGTCATCCTGGTCGCCACCTTCATCCAGTTCCGCGTCGGCCAGCGGTTCGTCCACTACAACCGGTGAGTGGAGGCCACGATGAGCGCGACCACCACCCTGCGCGAGGCGGACCCGGCCGGACTGCCGGGCACCGAGCCGGAACCGGAGCAGTCCCGCTGGCGGCCGCATCGCCCCAGCGGCTGGCATCTCGTGCTCATCCCGATCGCCTGCCTGCTGCTGCTCCCGCTGGTGTGGATGGTGATTACCGCGCTGGAGACGCCGAAGGAGACCCACCAGTTCCCGCCGGTGCTGTGGCCGCACGACCCGCAGTGGGGCAACTTCCAACGCGCTCTCGACACCGCGCCCTTCGGGCGTTTCCTGCTCAACAGCCTGGTCGTGGCGCTCATCGTCGTCGCGACCAATCTCGTGCTGTGCAGCATCGCCGGCTACGCGTTCGCCCGGCTGCGGTTCTTCGGCCGCGGTCTGCTGTTCGGTCTGCTGATGGCCACGCTGATGGTGCCGTTCCAGGTGACGATGATCCCCGAGTTCCTGATCGTGAAGTGGTTCGGCGTCCACGTGTGGAGCCAGCTGGGCATCGACCATCTCGGCGCCCTGATCCTGCCCAACCTCGTCACCGCGCTCGGCATCTTCTTCCTTCGGCAGTTCTTCCTCACCATCCCGGTCGAGCTGGAGGAGGCGGCCCGCATCGACGGCACGTCGCGGCTCGGGGTCATCTTCAAGATCGTGATGCCGCTGTCGCTTCCCGCCCTGGCGACGCTCGCGGCGCTGACGTTCCTCGACTCGTGGAACTCGTTCCTGTGGCCGCTGATCGTGGTGACGTCCCAGGAGCACATGACCGTGCCGCTGGGGCTCACCACGTTCCAGGGTGCCCACAACACCCAGTGGGCGCTGCTGATGGCCGCCAACATCGTGACCCTGCTGCCGATGCTGCTGGTGTTCTTCGCCGCGCAGCGCTACTTCGTGCAGTCGGTGGCGACCGCCGGACTCAAGGGATGACGCGGCATGGCTGAGGTCGAGTTCAGCAAGGTGACCAAGCGCTTCTCCGGCGACGTCGTCGCGGTGAAGGCGCTCGACCTGCATGTCGACGACGGGGAGTTCACCATCCTGGTGGGGCCGTCAGGCTGCGGGAAGACGACAGCGCTGCGGATGCTGGCGGGTCTGGACAAGCCAACGGCGGGCGAGCTGCTGATCGGCCGGCAGGTCGTGAACTCCTACGGCCCCGGCGAGCGGGACATCGCCATGGTCTTCCAGAACTACGCCCTCTACCCGCACATGAGCGTCTACAAGAACCTGGCGTACGGGCTGCGGCAGCGCAAGACCCCGAAGGCGGAAGTGGACAGGCGGGTCCGCCAGATGGGTGAGACCCTCGGCATCACCGAGCTGTTGCGCCGCAAGCCGGCCCAGCTGTCCGGCGGCCAGCGGCAGCGCGTCGCGATGGGCCGCGCCCTGGTCCGTGAACCGCAGGTGTTCCTGCTCGACGAGCCGCTGTCGAACCTTGACGCGAAGCTGCGCGGCCAGGTGCGTGCCGAGCTCAAGCGGCTGCACCAGCGGCTCGGCATCACCTCCATCTACGTCACGCACGACCAGGTGGAGGCGATGACACTCGGCGACCGGATCTGCGTGATGAACCATGGCGAGCTGCAGCAGGTCGGCAGCCCGCAGGAGGTCTACGACCATCCGACCAACGCGTTCGTGGCCGGCTTCATCGGCAGCCCGGCGATGAACCTGCTGCCGGCGGCCGTCGTCGACGGGTACGCCAGGCTCGGTGGCCATCGGGTCGCCCCGGTGCCACGCGATCACGGGAAGGTCATCGTCGGTATCCGCCCCGAGGCGCTCGAGGTGGTATCGGCAGAGTCGGAGGGGATCACGGTCAGGGTCGACTTCTCCGAGCCACTGGGCAGCCACGTGCTGGTGCACGCGCTCGTCGATGACACCCTCGGGGAGGACGGCGACACCGGGCAGGCCATCGTGGTCCAGGCCGCGCCGGGCCTGCGCCCCACCCCGGGCGAGGCGATGCGGCTCTCCGCCGCCGCGGACCGGGTCTTCCTGTTCGACGCCGAGACCGGCGCCGCTCTCGCCGGCGTACCCGTTGCGAAAGCCGCCCCGAGGGAGGGACCGCGATGAGCGAACCGGGCGAGCACGTGACGTCGGAGATCGCCAGTCAACCGCAGTGCTGGGCGACCGCGCTGCGCGGCGCGGAGCATGCCGCGCGGCTGCTGCCGGAGCCGGGCGAGCGCGTCGCGGTCATCGGCTGTGGCACCTCGCTGCACCTGGCCACCGCCATCGCCGCCGCCCGCGAGGCGGCCGGGATGGGTGAGACCGACGCGTTCACCGCCTCCGAGCTGCCGCCGCGCGACTACGACACGCTGGTCGCCGTCACCAGGTCCGGCACCACGACCGAGGTGCTGGACGCCGTGCGGCGCAGCCCTCCGGGCATCCGCAGGGTCGTAGTCACGACCGATCCGGACACGCCGATCGCCCAGCTGGCCGACGACGTACTCGTCCTCGACTACGCCGACGAGGTCTCGGTCGTCCAGACCCGGTTCGCGACCACTGTTCTCACGGTGTTCAGGTCACTGGTCGGTCACGACCTCGCCCCGGTGATCGAGCAGGCGTCGCAGGCCATCGAGGCCGAGCTCGAGGAGCATCTGATCGACAGGTCGCATGTGGTGTTCCTCGGCCGCGGTTGGAGCTGCGGGATCGCCGCCGAGGCGGCCCTGAAGGTGAGGGAGGCCGCGGCCGCCTGGAGCGAGTCGTACGCCGCGCTCGAGTACCGCCACGGTCCGCTGTCGGCGGCCACGCCTGACTCGCTGATATGGCTGTTGGGCGTCGATGACGACGCATTGGTGGGGGACATCGCTGCCTCAGGAGCCACCGTTGTCGTCGGGCGACTCGACCCCCAGGCCGAGCTCGTCGTGGCGCAACGGGTTGCCGTGGCGACCGCGCTGCGGCGCGGGCTCGACCCGGACCACCCGCGCAACCTGACCCGATCAGTTGTCCTGACGTGACCGGGACGTGAGTGTGGCGGGCCGCATCGTCTGCGCGACGGTGAACCTCGCCCTCGACATCACCTACACGCGCGACGGCTTCGAGGCCGGTGAGTCCAACCGGGTGGAGGCGGTGCACGCCCAGGCCGGCGGGAAGGGGGTGAACGTCGCCCGGCTGCTGCAGCAGCTCGGCTGGCCGGTCGTCGTGACCGGCTTCGCGGGGGGGCACGTCGGGCGGGAGATCGTCGAGGACCTCAGCCGCAGCGAGCTGCCACACCGCCTGGTCGACTGCGCCGGCGGCAGCCGCAGAACGGTGACGGCGTTCGACACCCGTACAGGAACCTCGACCGCCTACAACGAGCCTGGTGCGCCGATCAGCCAGGAGGAGTGGCGCCGCCTGGTCGACGAGTTCGACCGCTCGGTCGACGGTGCATCTGCGGTGGTGCTCGCCGGTAGCCTCCCAGCCGGGATAGACCCGCAGGCGTACTGCGAGCTGGCACGCCGGGCCGGTGCCGTCGGTGTGCCGCTGTTCGTCGACGTGCCGGGAGACGTGCTGTCGGCCGTTGTGAGCGCCGCCCGGCCGACACTCGCGAAGCCCAACGAGCACGAGTGCGCCCAGGCGGCGGGGCTTTCGGCACCGCTGTCGCCGTTGCAGGCGGCCGAGGCGGGTGAGCGACTACGGGCCGACGGTGCAGTCGACGTGGTGGTGTCACTCGGCGCGCGCGGAATGATCGCGCTCACCGCCGGGGGCAGGCTGTGCGCCAGACCCCCTGAGGTAAGGGGCAACCCGGTGGGGGCCGGCGACGCAGCGCTCGCCGCCCTGGTGCACGGGCATCTGACCGGCCAGTCGTGGACACGACGGCTCTCGGCTGCGGTGGCGATGTCCGCCGCGGCCGTCCGGCAGGACGTCGCGGGCGTGGTCGACCCGGTCGACGTGACCGAGCTCGAGGCAACGGTGGAGGCCTATCCACTGTGAGAAAGCCCCTCGCCCCGCCTCGGGAGGGCTGTGGCCGGATCCTCGATCTCGCAGAGGACAATCGTCACGGTTCCGGACGGCCGACCTGTCATGCAGACTCTTCATTGACCCCGTACCGGCTGGGCCAGGCGGGCGTCCCGCTCAGGGCTGCTCGATGACGGTCCCCTGGTGGTAGACGATCTGCCAGCCGGTGCCCTGCTGCTGCCAGACCGTCATCCGGCGGGTCATCCGCTCGGCTTGGGCGAGAGTGTAGGTCAGCAGGTAGGTACCCGGCGCCAGCTCGCGGCAGCGGAAGTCGCTGGTCTCCCAGGGGTCTTCGACCGGGTGTGCATAGCGCTCCTCGAGAGTCTTCCAGACGACCTCGCGGCTGTAGATCCGGCCGGACGCTCCTACCTCCCAGAAGTCGGGCGCGGTCAGGCGCTCGAAGTCAGCGCGGGAGGTGCCCAGCTCGATGCGGTGGAAGATCGGTTCCCGCGCGATGAGATCGTCGAGCACGTCGTCGTGCTCGCCCTCAGTTGCCGGCCTTGCTTCCATGGCGGGAGGCCGGGTCGCGGCCCACGTCGGCGTCGTTGGCGGCGAGCCAGGCGGCTCCGACGATGCCGGCTGAGTTGCCCAGCTGCGCCGGGACGATCGGTGCACGAAGGTGCAGCATCGGCAGGTAGTGCTCGGCGTGCTTGGACACCCCGCCTCCCACGACGATGAGGTCGGGGGACAGCAGGTCCTCGACGTGGGCGAAGTAGCGCTGCAGCCGTTGCGCCCACTCCTCCCAGGAGAGGTCCTCGGCCTCCCGCACGGCGGAGGACGCGCGCTTCTCGGCGTCGACCCCGTCGATCTCCAGGTGGCCGAGCTCGCTGTTGGGGATGAGCCGTCCGTGGTTGAGGAGCGCCGAGCCGATGCCGGTCCCGAGGGTGGCCAGCAGGACCAGGCCGTCGACGTTGCGGGCCGCGCCGTACCGGAGCTCGGCGACCCCCGCGGCGTCGGCGTCGTTGACCACCGCCACCGGCCGGCCCACCTTCGTACTGAGCAGCGCGGCGGCGTCGGTGCCGATCCAGGTCCTGTCGATGTTCGCAGCGGTGCGCACCAGCCCCCGGGTCACGACCGCCGGCACGGTGACGCCGATCGGGGAGTCACCGGTCTGCTGCTGGAACTTGTCCGCGATCCGCAGCACGACCTCGGCGACAGCATCGGGGGTGGACTCCTCCGGCGTGGCGATCCGCAGCCGGTCCTGGGCGAACTCGCCCGCCTCGAGATCGACGGGAGCGCCCTTGATGCCGCTACCGCCGATGTCGATCCCTAAGGGGTGATGGTGCTTGGCCATGATCTCCCTGTCCGTGGTGGGGGCGGCTGGGCAGTCGGTGCAGCGGCCGGTGGTGCGGTCACTGGTGGCGCAACCCGAAGGCACGTCCCATGTCCGGTGCCCTCGCCGCTCTCCGGAGCGGCCTGGCGCCCACGACCTGGGAGAGGTAGCGGCACAGCGAGTAGTGGGTCAGCGGCCGCCGCACCACCCGGTGCGACAGGCTGCGGTGCAGCACTGCCGTCAGCACCTTGTTGTGCCGGGTCCCGTGGCCTTCGTCAGCGGTGACGACGACCACCAGCCGGCCGGAGGTGAACGCGCGGGACGCAAGGATCCGCGGCAGCCGTGCCCTGAGCCAGCGGTCCGCCCGGATCAGCGATCCGTTGTGGGCGTCGTTGCTGAGGTTCGGCACCACCATCCCGAGATTGGGAAGCGTGCCGCGCGCGACGTCCCGCATCAGTGCCCCGCCGTGCAGCCCGCCGGCAGGGACGTCGTGTCTGCGGCAGTGCGGCCTTGCCCCGGAGGACGCGAAGTACGGCCAGAAGTTGTGCTTGACCACGTACCGGCCGAACTGGCCGGACGGGCTGCTGGTCGTCTGGCAGTTGCGGCGCATCGACTCCAGATAGACCTTTGCCGTCCTGCCCTGCCGCAATGCCTGGTCGAAGACGCTCTCTGCGCGGCCGATCTTCCTGGCGTTCTTCGACGGCGAGCCGTTGTCGGTCACCCCGAACATGGAGCCGCCCGCGATCCCGAGGTAGTTGGGCAGCGAGGGGTGTGTCAGGGCACTCCACCCGGTGGCGTACGCGTACCGCTTCGCCAGCTTGAACAGGAAGGGCATCCCCCGCCGCATGGCCTCCAGGGAATGGTTCTCCTCGACGAACACGAGCACCTTGGTCGGCGCGTGAAGGCGTACTCCGGGGGAACGAGTGGTCGACATCGCCGGTGCGGATGCGGGCGCCGACATCACTTCGAGGAGCGCGACGATCAGCGCCAGGCCGGTCAGGGATGCGGCGAGCCAGCGCGAGGCCATGGCGCCGACGCTACAACGATGGGGCCGAAGCCGCCGACGCTGAAGGGATCAGCCGGCCCGCGTGACCCGGCACAGCTCGGCGCGGACCCCGTCGTCGAGCACCGCCGCAGCATTCCCGTCGCGGATCAGCTCCTCGCAGTCCCTGATCGCCCCGGTGAACAGCTCGAGAAGCAGGTCGTCCGGCGCAGGGATGCATGCCTCCGCGATGCCCTGCACCGCGCAGCGCACGGTCACGGGAGCAGCCTGGCGCTTGAATCCGTCGCCGGACACGCCGAGTCCGGTCGCGAACTGCTGCGCCCACGCCGCGGCGCCGGGTGCCTGGGCCAGCGCCTCGCGGCTCGCCTCCTCCATCGCCTCGCCGTGCCGTCCGGTGAGACCGGCGAGCACCCGTTCGGCGCTGAGGACCGAGACCGCCATCACCCGCTGCCGGTGCTCGGAGACCACCGGGAGCGCGGTCTGCGCGCAGCGCAGCGCGATCCGCGCGTCGACGCGCAGGTCGTCGCTGGTGAGGCCGATGACCGACGGCAGCAGCGGTGCCAGCCGGAATCGGTTCTCGTCGGAGGTGCTGTCGTTGACGAGCCGGGCCAGTCCCGCCAGCAGCGGGTGCGTACAGCTGGGATGATCGCTCCAGCGCTCGCCCGCCAGGAACGACACGAGCTCCATGAAGCACGCGCCCTTGCTGGGCCTGCGGTGCCGGCCCCGGGACAGGACGGGGACGAGATCGGGAACCTGATGCTGACGATCCACGTGAATACCCTCTGAGATTGCCGGGACTTTCGACCAGTCTGCGCCTACAGGGGCCTCCGGCGACAGTCCTCGCCACAGGTTTTTCGGTGGCCTGCATGCCCGACCGGTCATGCGGTGGGCACCGGCTCCTCCGCAGAGCGCTGCCTGGCGGGCACGACGAGCTCCGCCAGCCCGATGACGAGCGCGAGGATGACGAAGCCGACGGTCGTGTGCATGCTCGTGCTCAGGGCCGCAGCGAAGTCCCCGTGCTCGCTGCGCAGCACGGAGAAGAACTGGGCCAGCACCACCGCGACGCCGATGGCGGACCCGACCCGCTGCGCGGTCTGGAGCATGCCACCGCCGCTGCCCGCGTGGCGCGGGTCGACCTCCGAAAGCGTGAGGGTGACGTTCGGTGAGATGACCAGCCCGCCGCCGATACCCGCGACCAGCAGCGGCGCGGCCAGCTTGATGCCGACGTCGCCGTGCAGGTGGCTGACCAGCACGTCGATGGTCAGCAGCGCGGCTGCGACCAGGGCAAGGCCGGCCACCACCAGGGGCCGTCCCAGCCGGCCGACCAGCCGCCCGCCGACCGTGGAGGCCACCGCCGAACCGATCGCGAACGGCATCTGGGTCAGCCCCGCCTCCAGCGCGTCGTACC
>JBKPNJ010000178.1:0-10294 GCA_046732575.1 Actinomycetota bacterium | reverse complement strand
CATGTGTCCACCGTACTCAATCCGCGCACGGGCAGCCACGTCTGGCTGACCCATACCCGCATGACACCCGCCCCTTCGGGGTATTGCCACGGCAGGGACTTCGATTGCCGACTCGGATTGCAGATCACTGCCTTACGTTGTAAGGTAACTTTGCGTGCCTAAAGGATCGGTTCCCAACAGGCGCACGGACGACCCAGTCCCGCCGCTGTCCCCAAGTCCCTTCAACCGTATGGAGCGTGCGCATGATCGACCAGGACCAGATCAACAACTATGTCGACGGCAACGTCATCGACAACGACGGTGACAAGGTCGGCAGCGTCGGCCAGATCTTCCTCGACGACCAGACCGGCCAGCCGGCCTGGGTCACCGTGAAGACAGGTCTGCTCGGCACCAAGGAGACGTTCGTCCCGATCGCGGACGCGCAGCCTTCAGGTGGGGATCTTCGGGTTCCCTTCGACAAGGAGACCATCAAGAACGCCCCGAGCATCGACGTAGACCAGCACCTCTCCCCTGAGGAGGAGGCGCAGCTCTACAGCTACTACGGCATGTCCTATGACCGGGCCGGCTATGACTCCGGGCAGGTGCGCACCGACCGCGACGGTGACGGCGTGTTCGACGACGTGCAGACCACGGCTGTCGGCCACGACACCTCCGGCCAGACCACCGACGACGCGATGACCCGTTCGGAGGAGCAGCTCAGCGTCGGCACCGAGCAGCGCGAATCCGGTCGTGCGCGGCTGCGCAAGTACGTCGTGACAGAGCAGCAGACGGTCAACGTGCCCGTCAGTCGCGAGGAAGTCAGGCTCGAGCGTGAGCCGATCACCGATGCGAACGTCGACAGGGCCGTCTCCGGCCCGGAGATCTCCGAGGAGGAGCACGAGGTCGTGCTCACCGAGGAGGTCCCCGTGGTCTCCAAGGAGACGCAGCCGGTCGAGCGCGTGCGCCTCGCCAAGGAGACCGTCACCGACAGCGAGAGCGTCAGCGAAGAGGTCCGCAAGGAGCAGATCGAGTCCGATGTCCCCGACTCGACGCTGGGCACCGAAGGGCGTACGACCAGCTGAGTTCGCGCGCCTGCGTGCCACCTGGCCCGCTCGCCCGATAGCCTGAGGATCCAGCCCCGCCATGCGGAAAGGGGCTGGATCTTCGGCGTTGGAGGACTGAAGATGCCACCGAAGGAGCGCGCGGGGCGCGGGGTCGTGGACGAGGTGCGCGATGCCGACGTGGCGGTGGTCGAGGCAAACCAGCCGCATTCGGTACGAGTGCCGCTGGGACGGGACCGGATCCTGAGGTCCGCTATCAAGTTCATCGACGCCAACGGGCTTCGTGAGCTGACCATGCGGCGGCTCGGCGCCGAGCTCGGTGTCGAGGCGATGTCGCTGTATCGATACGTCCCGGGTCGAGAAGCGCTCCTGGATGGGGTCGTCGAGGCGATGATCGCCGAGATGTACGACGACCCCGACGTCATCACCACCCCACGAGACGGCTGGCAGGACTTCCTCCAGCGCCTCGCGCACGGAGTGCGCCGCGTCGCGCTGACCCATCCGGAGGCTTTCCCGCTCGTTGCGTCACGGCCACCGGAGGCGCCCTGGCTCAGGCCGCCCCTGCGCAGCCTGCAGTGGGTCGAGTCCTTCCTCGACGGACTGGTGACAGAGGGTTTCAGCGACGACGCGGCGACGGCGGCCTACCGTGCCTTCACCAGCTTCCTGCTGGGGCATCTGCTCCTGGAGGTCGCATCACACGGCGCCGACATCGGACCGCTCGACGTCATCGACAGCGGCGGGGGGAGCGCGCACGCGCTCGCGGAGTATCCGCTCGTCGAACGGCTCAGCGACGCGCTGGCGGAGGACCACTCGGCGGCCGAGTTCGAGGAGTCGTTGGAGAACCTGCTCGACCGGCTCGCACTGCTGCTTCCGCAGTCCGCAGTCTGAGACCCGGCCGGGCTACTCGACGGTGACGGACTTGGCCAGGTTGCGTGGTTTGTCCACGTCGTGCCCGAGCTTGACCGAGGCGTGGTAGGCGAGCAGCTGGAGGGCGATGGTCAGCAGCATGCCGTCCAGCTCCGGCTCGCTCTTGGGGACACGCAGCACGCTCTCGGCGAGTCCGGTGACGTCGACGCCGGGATGCGTGACCGCCACGATGGGACCAGACCGCGCCTTGATCTCGTGCAGGGCTCCGAGGTTCCGGTCGAGCAGCTCATCGTCCGGCACCACCGCAACGGTGGGCAGCTCCGGGCTGATCAGGGCCAGCGGGCCGTGCTTGAGTTCGGAGGTCGGATAGGCCTCGGCGTGCCGATAGGTGATCTCCTTGAACTTCTGCGCTCCCTCGCGGGCGACGGGATAACCACGCACCCGGCCGATGAAGAACAGGCTCTCCGACGCGGCGATCTGGGCGGCGGCGACCTCGATGTCGCTCTCCTGCTCGAGGATCGCCTCGATCTGGCCGGGCAGCGCCTGCAGCCCGGCGATGAGCCGCTGTCCCTCGGCCGGTGACAGGTCGTGGATCCGTCCGAGATAGATCGCCAGCATCGCGAACGCGACGGCCATGTTCGTCAGCGCCTTTGTCGACGCGACGGCGATCTCGGGCCCCGCATGCAGATAGATGCCGCCGTCGCACTCCCGGGCGATGCTGCTTCCGACGACGTTGACGAGCCCGATGACGCGTCCACCCTTCCGGCGGAGCTCCTGGACGCAGACAAGCGTGTCGAAGGTCTCGCCTGACTGGGAGACGGCGACGTACAACGTGTCCGGCTCGACGACCGGGTTGCGGTAGCGGAACTCGGAGGCCGGTTCGGCATCGGCTGGTATCCGGGCGATCTCCTCGATGGCCAGCGCACCGACCTGCCCGACGTAGTAGGCCGAGCCACATCCCAGGATCTTGATCCGCTTGATGTCGCGGGCCTGGTGGGCGTCCATGTTCAGGCCGCCGAGGTGCACAGTGTTGAACCGCTCGTCCAGGCGCCCGCTGAGCACCCGCTTGACCGAGGCGGGCTGCTCGAGGATCTCCTTGCGCATGAAGTGGTCGTGCTCGCCGAGGTCGTACTCGTCGACGGCCCAGTCGACGGTGACGGGTCTCTTCGCGGTGGCCGCCGACGTTGCGGTGAACGTCCGCAGACCGCTGACGCTCACCGTCGCGAGCTCGCCATCGTCGAGGTGCACCACCTGCTTGGTGTAACGGACGAGTGCCGCGACATCGCTGGCGACGTACATCTCCTTGTCTCCGACGCCCACGATCATCGGGCTGCCCAGTCGGGCGACCACGAGGCGGTCGGGATGCCGATCGTCAAGCACCGCCAGCCCATAGGTTCCCTCGATCTGGGCGAGGGTCTCGAGCACCGCTGCCTCCAGAGTCGCCGCCTCGGAGCGGGCGATCAGGTGGGCGATGACCTCGCTGTCGGTCTCGGACGCCAGCGTGACACCCTCGTCCTCGAGCATGCTCCGGAGCGCTGACGCGTTGTCGATGATCCCGTTGTGGACGACGGCGACCCTCCCGGTGGAGTCCAGATGGGGGTGTGCGTTGTCGTCGTTCGGCACGCCGTGGGTCGCCCACCGGGTGTGGCCGATGCCGGCCTTGCCGGTGAACCGCTTGGGCAGGCTGGCCTCCATCGCCCGGACCCGACCAGCCGACTTGTGGACCCGCAGTCCCTTGGGCCCGGCGACGCTGATGCCGGCGGAGTCGTAGCCTCTGTACTCCAGCCGGGCAAGGCCGTCGATCAGAATAGGGGCGGCCTGCTGGTGGCCGATGTATCCGACGATTCCGCACATGCTGTCTGCCCTTTCGGTCGGTCAGCCGTAGACGATCCGGCGGATCTGGCGCACCGTGAGAGCCGGTGCGGCCACCGGCCAGCCCACGAGCTCGTGCTGGAGGCGGACGAAGATGTCGTCGTTCTTGGCACCGTACGCCCGTAGTTCGCGATGCCGACGACGCACGATCGAGTCCAACGGCTCCTGGAAGTATGCGACGACCTCCGCCACGACCCGGACTGCCTCGGCGGAGCTGAGCCCGGTCGTGGCGGTGAGGTGGCTGACGAGTCGGTCATGCGCAGGTGCCGGGGTCGGCCGTGCGTTCACCACCAAATAGTGGCGCTAGCTGGTCCAAAAGGCAACTTTCTGCCCGTTGACGGGCAAGAGAGGGCGCTTTCGGAACTCGTGGTCGCTCTCCGGCGGCTGAGTCAGGCTGCGAACAGCGCGGCCGTCGCCCCCGCTGGAGAAGCTGGGCCATCGCGACAGCTCCGCCGCCGCCGATAGGATCTGCGCGCGGCGTGAGACTGGCTGCGGCAGCCGTGGTTCCGCTCGGTCACGGCCGCCAGCGACGGAGATGACCGGGGCGCCTGCCGCCTGGACCCCTCAGGGAGGTGTGCGCGCTGAAGTCCGGGCTGCTGAACAGTGGGATGGACCCGGACGTCCGCCCCCAGGACGATCTGTTCGGGTACGTGAACGGCTCCTGGTTCGAACAGGCCGAGATCCCGGCCGATCGAGCCGCCTACGGGTCGCTGCACGTGCTGCGCGAGGAGGCCGAGAGCCAGGTGCGGGCGATCCTCGAGGAAGCCGCGGCCGGCGATGCGCCGGCCGGGTCGAACGAGCGCAAGCTCGGTGATCTTTACTGCTGCTTCCTCGACGAGGCCCGCGTCGAGAGGCTGGGCGGAGATCCCATTCGTGATCGGCTGCGCGATGTCGCAGACGTCCGGGACACAGCCGAGCTGGTACGGCTGCTGGGACGCCTGGAGCGTGAAGGTGTCGAAGGCTTCGCGTCCGGCCATGTCACGACCGATCGCATGAACTCGACGAGGAACCTGCTGTACCTGGGGCAGGGAGGCCTCGGGCTGCCCGATGAGGCCTACTACCGCGAGGACGCTCACACGGCGGTCCGCAGGGAGTACGTGCGCCGCACCGCCGAGCTGCTGGAGCTGGCCGGCGTCGGCGATGCACCCGGCGCGGCGCGCACGGTGCTGGACCTGGAGACCCGACTGGCGGGGGGCCACTGGGACCGGGTGGCCTGCCGAGACCAGGTCAAGACGTACAACCTGATGACCGCCGACAGCCTCGCGGCGCTGGCTCCGGACATCGACTGGGCCGGCTGGGCGCAGGGGCTTGGTGCGGGCGACGCGCTGGCCGAGCTGGTCGTCCAACATCCCAGCTACTTCTGCGTGCTCTCCACCGCCATCCGCGAGCTGCCAATCGAGCACTGGAAGCTGTGGTTGTCGTGGAACGTCGTGCGGGCGGCGTCCCCGTACCTCTCAGGTGCCTTCGCCGACACCCACTTCGAGCTGTACGGCCGGACCCTGAGCGGGGTTCCGCAGCAGAGGGAGCGCTGGAAGCGGGCCGTCGCACTCGTCGACCGGGCGATGGGTGAAGCCGCCGGAGAGCTGTACGTCCGGCGGCATTTCCCTCCGGCGGCGAAGGCGCGGATGGTCGAGCTGGTCGCCAACCTGGTGCGCGCGTACCGGCGCGACATCGAGACTCTCGACTGGATGGGACCCGAGACCAGGCGCCGGGCGCTGGAGAAGCTCGATGCGTTCCGTGCCAAGATCGGCTACCCGGACCGGTGGCGCGACTATGAGGCCCTCCAGGTCGTCCCGAACGACCTGCTCGGCAATGTGCGCCGCGCCGCTGCCTTCGAGCTGGCCCGTCAGCTGGCCAAGATCGGGCAACCGGTTGACCGCGGCGAGTGGCATATGAGCCCCCAGACCGTGAACGCCTACTACGGCGCCGGAATGAACGAGATCGTCTTCCCAGCGGCGATCCTGCGGCCCCCGTTCTTCGACCCCGATGCCGATGACGCAGTGAACTACGGCGGCATCGGCGCTGTAATCGGCCACGAGATCGGGCACGGCTTCGACGACCAGGGTTCGCGATACGACGGTCTGGGCAACCTGGTGGACTGGTGGAGCCACGAGGACAGGGAGCGCTTCGCGCGGCGTGCCGAACAGCTGGTGAGTCAGTACGACTCCTTCGAGCCGCGCCGACTGCCGGGCCACAAGGTCAACGGCGCGCTGACCGTCGGTGAGAACATCGGCGACCTAGGGGGAGTGACCGTCGCCTACCAGGCCTACCTGCTGTCACTCGACGGCTCCGAGCCCGCGGTGATCGACGGGACAACCGGTCAACAGCGGGTGTTCCTGGGCTGGGCGCAATGCTGGAGGCACAAGGCGCGTGACGAGGAGGCGTTGCGGATGCTGGCGATCGACCCGCACGCGCCACCGGAGTTCCGCGTCAACGTGGTGCGCAACCTGTCAGAGTTCTATGACGCTTTCGGCGTCTCGGAGGGCGATGGTCTCTGGCTCGACGAGAAGGAGCGCGTCAGGATCTGGTGACCACGGGTGGCGTGGGACCCTGGGGGGATGATGGCCGACCAGGCACCGCCGGATCCGGTCGACCGGCAGGAGCCCCCGGCAGCAGCCGCGATCCCGTCGCCGGGAGACGATGCAAGCAGCCTGCGCGACCTCGTCGAGCAGCTGCGCGGCCGGCTGGAGACGGTACGGGCGGGCGGCTCCCCGGCCGCTCGGGCCCGGCACACCGGACGCGGGAAGCTGCTCGTCCGTGACCGGGTGGACCGGCTCCTCGACCCGGGTTCGCCGTTCCTCGAGCTCTCCCCGCTCGCGGCCACCGGCATGTACGACGACGCGGTGCCGGCGGCCGGCCTCGTCACCGGCATCGGTCGGGTCAGCGGCCGAGACTGCGTCGTCGTCGCCAACGACGCGACAGTCAAGGGCGGCACGTACTACCCGATCACGGTGAAGAAGCACCTACGCGCTCAGGAGATCGCGGCGGCGAACCGGTTGCCGTGCATCTACCTCGTGGACTCCGGCGGGGCTTTCCTGCCGATGCAGGACGAGGTGTTTCCCGACCGCGACCACTTCGGCCGGATCTTCTTCAACCAGGCGAACCTGTCGGCCGCCGGCATCCCCCAGATCGCCGCGGTGATGGGTTCCTGCACGGCTGGCGGCGCGTATGTCCCGGCGATGGCCGACGAGTCGGTGATCGTGAGGAACCAGGGAACGATCTTCCTCGGCGGCCCGCCGCTGGTGAAGGCCGCCACCGGAGAGGTCGTCACCGCCGAGGAGCTCGGTGGCGGGGAGGTCCATGCACGCGTCTCGGGCGTCGTCGACCACCTGGCCGACGACGACGCCCACGCGCTGGCGATCGTCAGGTCGATCGTGGCCACGCTCGAGCGGCCACGCGAGCCGTCGCTGCGACAGGTGGCGCCGGAGGAACCGGCGGAGGACCCGGGGACCCTGTGTGACATCGTTCCGCCCGGACTGCGGACGCCCTATGACGTACGCGACGTGATCAGGCGCCTGGTCGACGGCAGCCGGCTGCACGAGTTCAAGGCGTTGTACGGCGAGACGCTGGTCTGCGGGTTCGCGCGGATCTGGGGCTACCCGGTCGGCATCGTCGCCAACAACGGCATCCTGTTCAGTGAGTCGTCGCTGAAGGGGGCGCATTTCATCGAGCTGTGCAACCAACGCGGTGTTCCGCTGGTGTTCTTGCAGAACATCAGCGGGTTCATGGTGGGGCGCGAGTACGAACAGGGCGGCATCGCGAAGGACGGCGCCAAGCTCGTCACCGCTGTCGCCTGCTCGGTCGTCCCGAAGTTCACAGTCGTCATCGGCGGCTCGTTCGGCGCCGGGAACTACGGCATGTGCGGCCGGGCGTACGATCCCCGCTTCCTGTGGATGTGGCCGAACGCCCGCATCTCGGTGATGGGTGGCGAGCAGGCGGCATCCGTACTCGCGACGGTGCGACGCGAGGCGCTGGAGACCCGCGGCGAGGAATGGTCGTCGCAGGACGAAGAGGAGTTCAAGCGACCCTTGCGTGACCAGTACGAGGCACAGGGGTCGCCGTACTACTCCACCGCGCGGCTCTGGGACGACGGCGTCCTCGACCCGGCCGACACCCGGCGCGTCCTCGGTCTGGGCCTGGCCGCGGCGGCGAACGCTCCCTTCCCCGCGCCTTCCTACGGCATCTTCCGGATGTGACCCGGTCATGACCTTCGGCACCCTGCTGGTCGCCAACCGGGGCGAGATCGCGGTCCGCGTGCTGCGGGCGGCCCGCTCGGCGGGACTGCGGACGGTCGCCGTCTACTCCGACGCCGACCGGGAGGCCCCGCACGTCCGGGAAGCCGACACCGCGGTCCGGATCGGGCCGGCCCGGGCGGCCGAGTCCTACCTGTCGATCCCGGCGCTGCTCGACGCGGCTCGGCGCAGTGGTGCGGAGGCGGTCCATCCGGGGTACGGCTTCCTGTCCGAGCGGGCTGCCTTCGCCCGGGCGGTCGCCGACGCCGGCCTGGTGTTCGTCGGCCCGAGCCCCGGCGTGATCGAGCTGATGGGACGCAAGGACGCGGCCCGCGAGATGGCGGTCAAGGCCGGCGTGCCGGTGATCCCCTCCGAGACCCGAGCCGACCCGTCGGCGACGCCGCGCTTCCCGGTCCTGGTGAAGGCGGCCGCCGGTGGTGGCGGCAAGGGCATGCGGATCGTGCGCCGGGCGAGTGACCTCGACTCCGCACTCGCTTCGGCGCGGCGTGAGGCACAGGCGGCCTTCGGCGACGACACGATGCTGATCGAGCGGTTCATCGAGCACGGCCGGCACGTCGAGGTCCAGATCCTGGCCGACATGCACGGCACCGTCCTGCACCTCTTCGAGCGCGACTGCTCGGTTCAGCGCCGGCACCAGAAGGTGCTGGAGGAGGCACCCGCACCGACGATCAACGAGCAGGTCCGGGCGCTGCTGGTGGACTCGGCGCTCCGGCTGGCCCGGACGGTCGGGTATGTCAACGCGGGAACCGTCGAGTTCCTCGTGGCGGGCGACGAGGCGTACTTCCTGGAGATGAACACCCGGCTCCAGGTCGAGCATCCGGTGACCGAGCTGGTCACCGGTCTGGATCTCGTGCAGCTGCAGATCCTCGTCGCGCAGGGCCAGCGGCTGCCGATCACGCAGCAGGACGTGACGCTGGACGGGCACGCCATCGAGGCCCGCGTCTACGCCGAGGATCCCTATCGGGGGTTTCTCCCGCAGGCCGGTACGGCGAGCCTGGTGCACTGGCCGCTGCGGTCCCGCGTCGACGCGGCGCTGGACTCGGGTCAGCGAGTCGAGACCCACTACGACCCGTTGCTGGGCAAGATCATCGTGCATGGCCGGACCCGTGAGGCCGCCCGGCGGGCACTGGTCGGAGCGCTCGACGACACCGCGATCCTCGGGCTCACGACCAACCTCAGCTTCCTGCGGCAGGTCGCTTGCGCACGCGAGTACCGCGACTGCGACATCGACACGGGCTGGCTCGACCGACACACTGACAGGTTCCGGCCACCGGACGACCCGGTCACCACGTGTATCGCTGCCTGGGCGATGGCCACGGCGCTCACCGACGCGCAGCCGCGTGAGCCGTTCGGCGTCGGCGACGGCTGGCGCGCCGCGGGGCCACCGGCCCGGGTCACCGTCGAGCTGGCGCAACCGGTCACCGCAACCGCGCAGGTGCTCCACGTCGATCTGTCCGGCGGCCGGGTCGTGGGCGAGCGCCATGCCTGGCGGGTGCGCCCGGTGGCTGCCGCGGCTGGAGTCGTGCGGCTGGAGATCGACGGCACCATCCACGAGGCGTACGTCCATGCCGATAACCACGGGGTCACCGTGGCGCACCACGGCCGGTCGGAGCGCTTCACCCGCCCCGACACCTTCGCGCCGGGCGCGACGGCCGCACCGGCGGACGGGGCCGTCCGGGCACCCATGCCGGGGACGGTCCTGTCCGTGCACGTGGGCCCGGGCGGGCAGGTGAAAGCCGGCGAGGTGCTCGCCGTGATGGAGGCAATGAAGATGGAGCTCTCACTCAAGGCGCCGTTCGACGGCGCCGTGTCCGCCGTGAACGTCGACGCCGGTGGTCAGGTCGCTCTGGGCCAGACCCTGCTCGTGGTCAACAGGCCGGACGAGGACTGAGCGTGCGTTCGCCTCAGCTCGTGCCGGCTGCCGGGCTTCCGCCGAGGGTCACGATCTACGAGGTCGGACCGCGCGACGGCCTGCAGAACGAGGCGGTGACCGTCCCCGTCAACATCAAGGCGGAGTTCGTGTCCCGGCTCATCGCCGCCGGGCTGCCGGTCGTCGAGGCGACGAGCCTGGTGCACCCCCGCTGGGTCCCGCAGCTCGCCGACGCCGACCAGCTTCTCGACCGGGTCGACGTACGCGGCTCGACGCCGTTGCCGGTCCTGGTGCCCAACCAGCGCGGGCTCGAGCGTGCGATCGAGAGGGGGGTCACCCACATCGCGATCTTCGGCAGTGCCACCGAGACCTTCGCGCAGCGCAATCTGAAT
>JBKPNJ010000177.1:0-6370 GCA_046732575.1 Actinomycetota bacterium | reverse complement strand
GGCCCGCGTACATCACCCTCGACCACGGCGCCACGCTCGGCGCCGATCGGTCGGTCGAGGCGCTGCGGGCCCGGGCGTTCGAGGTGCTGGATGCGGCGTACGACGCGGGCATCCGTCACGTCGACGCGGCTCGGTCCTACGGCCGGGCGGAGGAGTTCCTGGCGGGCTGGCTGGCCTCGCGACCGGAGACCGGCGACGTCGTCGTCTCCAGCAAGTGGGGCTACCGCTACGTCGGGAACTGGCGGGTCGACGCTGACACGCACGAGGTCAAGGACCACTCGCTGGAGGCGTTCCGACGCCAGTGGTCGGAGACGAGCTCGCTGCTGGGCTCGCGGGTGCGGGTCTACCAGGTGCACTCTGTCACGCCTGATTCACCGCTGCTCTCCGACCGGGCGGTGCTCGACGAGCTTGGCCGGCTGCGTGACGCAGGTGTCCGGATCGGGCTGTCCACGAGTGGCCCGCGTCAGGCCGATGTGGTCCGCGATGCCCTCGGCCTGTCGGCCGGCGGGGCGGCGGTCTTCAGCGCCGTCCAGGCGACGTGGAACCTGCTCGAGCGCTCGGTCGGCACTGCCCTGGATGCGGCGGCCGCGCAGGGCTGGTGGGTGATGGTGAAGGAGGTACTGGCGAACGGCCGGCTGGCCGGCGCGGGCGCGCCTGCGCCG
Source organism: Actinomycetota bacterium (assembly GCA_046732575.1). Taxonomy (GTDB): domain Bacteria; phylum Actinomycetota; class Actinomycetes; order Propionibacteriales; family Nocardioidaceae; genus JBKPNJ01. Next base: position 5,708 of record JBKPNJ010000177.1, on the reverse strand, counting down.
CTGGTCGACCTGGCTCGACAGGTGGGAGTGACACCTGATGCGCTGTCCATCGCGGCGGCGCTGGCACTGCCGAGCCGTCCCACGGTGCTGCTCGGACCGGCCTCCACCGCCCAGCTCACCAGCAACCTGGCCGCGGTCGGCGTCGATGGGACGATCAAGCCCAGTGACCTCTCCGATCTCACCCAGCCGGCCGCTGCGTACTGGCAGCAGCGCTCCGCCCTTCCCTGGCAGTGACAGGCCGCACCACCGCCCGCGATCTGACAGCCGGGCCGGCAGCCACCAGGATGACGGGATGGGTGACCGCAGCGTGATGTGGTTCCGTCGCGACCTGCGGCTGGCTGACAATCCGGCCCTTCTGTCCGCGATAGCGAGCGGCGGGAGCGGAGTGGTCCCTCTCTTCGTCATCGATGACCGGCTCTGGAAGCGCTCCGGCGCTCCTCGGCTGGCCTACCTGTGCAACAGCCTCCGATCGCTGCGGGAGCGCATCGGCGGGCTCGTGATCCGGCACGGCGACCCGGCCGACGAGGTGCCGGAGGTGGCGCACAGCGTCGGCGCGGGCTCGGTCCACGTCGCCGAGGACTTCGGCCCCTACGGCAGCCACCGCGACGCACGGCTCGAGCAGGCGCTGGCCGCGCGAGGGCTGACGCTGGTGCGGAACGGGTCGGCCTACGCCGTTCCCCCCGGATCGCTCAGCACGGGGGACGGGACCGCCTACCGCGTCTACACACCGTTCGCCCGGGCATGGGCCGGACACGGCTGGCCCGCTCCGGTGCCCGAACCGCGGCACGTCGACTGGCAGCTCGACGTCGCGGGAGCCGAGATCCCGCCGGTGACGCGTCCCGACGGGTTGGCACTGCCGGCCGCCGGCGAGCCCGCGGCCCGCAGCCGCTGGCGGAGCTTTCTCGCCCATCACCTGCAGACCTACGCCGACGACAGGGATCGCCCCGATCGCGATGCGACGTCGAGGATGTCGGTGCACCTGAAGTGGGGTGAGATCCATCCGCGAACGATGCTGGCCGACCTGTCGGCGCTGCGGCACAAGGGAGCCGACGTCTACCGACGAGAGCTCGGGTGGCGCGAGTTCTATGCGGACGTCCTACGACACAATCCCGGCACCGTTCGCGACTATCTGCGGCCGGAGTTCGCCGCCATGCAGTACGACCAACCCGGCGAATCCTTCGAGGCCTGGACCCAGGGTCGTACCGGCTACCCGATCGTTGATGCCGGGATGCGGCAGCTGCGGAGCGAGGGCTGGATGCACAACCGCGTCAGGATGGTGGTGGCCAGCTTCCTGGTCAAGGATCTGCATGTCGAGTGGCAGCACGGCGCCCGCCACTTCATGCGTTGGCTGGTCGACGGAGACGTCGCCTCCAACCATCACGGCTGGCAGTGGACGGCCGGCTCCGGGACGGACGCGGCACCGTACTTCCGGGTGTTCAACCCCACTGCACAGGGCAAGAGGTTCGACCCCGACGGAGACTACGTGCGCCGGCACGTGCCCGAGCTGCGCGGCCTCGACAGCCGGTTCCTGCACGAACCATGGACCGCGCCGGGCGGCCTGCCGTCCGGGTACCCGGAGCGGATCGTCGACCATGCCGCGGAGCGCGTCGAAGCCTTGCGCCGGTACGACCAGATCAAACGCTAGGTGACGACAGCGGCCAGGGACAGACCCAGCACGAGGAACCGCAGACTCCGGCCGACCAGGCAGCAGGTGACGAAGTCCACTCGCCGGGCACGGACCCCCGCGGTCGCGCCGCCGGCGACAGGGCTCATCAACAGCAGCGGCGGGAATCCCGTGGCGGCTGAGAGCAGAACCGCCCCGCCACCGCGCCAGCGGCACTGCAGCAGGGCCACGGTCCTGGTGGTCCATCGGCCCCGCGGCTTGTCGACCGCCCGGCGGCGCAGCACACCGCGACGGGCGCCTTCGAAGATCGCGAGCTTGCCGGCTGTCTGGCCGAGTGCGAGCGCCAGCGCGATGCCCGCGACCAGTGGCCGCGATGAGGTCAGAGCCGCACCGGTCAGGATGGCTTCGGCGTTCACGAGCGGGAGCAGCGCCGAACCGACTCCCACGGCAAGGGCCCCGGCCAGCACACCAAGGATCGTGAGCATCGTCGGTCACCGAACCGGCAGCGCGAGGGTGGTGACCTGGTGGGCCGACCATACCTTGACCACGACCTGCGCCAGGGCGACGCAGAGCGCGAGGGGCAACGAACCGGTGGCCACGGCGAGGACGACTCCGGCGGTGTTGATCGCCTTGGCCGGCGGTGACCAGTTGAGCCGCCACACGACGAGGCTGACTCGATGGAAGTCGTTCGGGCTCACCAGCGGCCAGCGCAGGAAGGACAGGGAGAGTACGCAGTCGAGCACCATGAACTGCGCGACGAAGACGACCAGCGCGGGCAGCAGCCCGGGCTGCAGTGTGCACAACCCACAGATCAGCACCGCGCAGCAGGCCCGGTCACTGACGATGTCCGCGATCGCCCCCAGTCGGGTCTCCTCGTCCAGCCGGCGGGCCAGCCATCCGTCGAGCATGTCCCCGACCCAGTAGACCGCGTACGCGACGATCAGCAGCCGGGCGTCGTGGCCGACGAGGGCAGCCATGCCCAGCGTCACCGCGAGCAGGGTGCGGACCACGGTGACGAGGTTCGCCCCGGTGGCAACGGGTGCGCCGTCCCAGCCGAGCAGCGCCGGGCGGGTGGAGACAGGTGCCGATGTGTTGGTCATGTCTCGAGACTGCGGGCGTGAGCTCCCCACAGGAACCGCCTCCGGTACCGCGGTACGGGTACCGCAGTGCCGTCGCGGAGGCGCGATCCGGTACCGCGGTACCTGTCTCTTCGGGGCTGTGCTTGCGACAATGAACGGTGTGAGCGTGAAGCGGGGGTCGGCGGGAACGATTCGGTCGGTGTTCGACCGGCTCGTGCACGGGCCGCCACCCGTGCAGTGGGTCGACGTCGGAGCGGCGGTCGTGATCCTCCTCCTCGGCGCAACCCAGATCGTGCAGCGGTCAGGGTCGAGGTGGCAGATGAGCCTGCTGCTCGTCACCGCCTGCGGAGCATTGGTTCTGGTTCGGCGCACGCCGGTGCTGTTGGGGACCGCCGTGGTCGCGGCGGGCGTCGTGCTGACCGACACCGGCGACGGACCGCTGCCAGCCGGATTGGCACTCATCGGAGCGGCCACCTACGTGTGTGCCCGCTCCGCTCCTTTCAACTGGCCCGTCGCCGTGCCGGTGGCCGTCACGTCCGTCCTCTCCGGCGTCTACGGGCCCTCTCCGGTGGTGGCCGCCTTGATCGGCACAGCACTCGGTGTCGCCCGACAGAGCCACGCCGCTGCGTCATGGCTGCAGCAACGCGCCAACACGCTGGAGGACATCACCGAGGGCCAGCGAACGGCGCAGGTCGGCCTCGAGGAAAGGAACGCACTGGCTCGCGAGCTGCACGACATCGTCGGACACCACGTCACCGCCGTCGTCGTTCTCGCCGAGGCAGCGCAGGCCAAACCGGAGCTCGACGCGTCACTGCTGCCGCGGATCGCCGACACGGCCCGAGCCGCCCTCGGCGAGCTGGACACGCTCCTGTCGTCCCTACGCGGCACGCCGGGAGCCCCCGAGACGACCGCTCCCTCACGGCTGGCGGACATCCCCGGGCTGCTCGGCCCACTGGAGCATGCGGGGATCAACGCTGCCGTCCACGTCCAGATCTCCACCGGCGTGGCGGAGGGTCTGCAGCTGACGGCGTATCGCATCGTCCAGGAGTGCCTCACCAACGTGATGCGACATGCGTACGCGCACACGGTTCGTGTCGTGATCGCACAGGTCGAGGGTCAGATCGAGATCACCGTCGACGACGACGGCACCGGGTTCGACCCGGACGAGGTCACGCGCCGCCGAGGCCTGGTCGGGATCGGCGAGCGGGTCGCCAGCCACGGGGGGCGCTGGTCGGTCTCGCCGTCCCCGAGCGGCGGGTCTCGCGTGCGGGTCCAGCTGCCGCTGGCCCCGCCCAAGGGCTCGACGCCGTTCGGTGGTCACCTCGAGAGCGGCTGGATGGTTCCCCGCGCCCGGGACGTCCTCATCTCCACCCGGCAGCAGAAGGTGCACACGGCTCAATATCGCCGCGACGCCGCCCGGCTGGTGATCGACTCGGACCGACCGGTTCGCGACGTGGCCGGTGAGCTCGGCGTGGGCGAGCCGATGCTGCGTCGGTGGGTCGCAAGGGAGCGCAGCCGCAAGAGCCAGCAGCAGCCGCTCGACGAGGACGAACGCGACGAGCTGGAGCGGCTGCGGCTGGAGAGCCTCGGCCAGCGACCGGAACCCGGTCCCTGATGCCGGCACCGACAGGCGCGCCTGGCGGCGCGTGCCCCGCAGGGGGCCGGCGATGATACGGGTGGGGATCGTCGACGACCAGAATCTCATCCGGGACGGGCTGAGCTCGATTCTTGAGTCGTCGCCGGACATCCGAGTGGTCTTCCGTGGCGCCGACGGCGAGGAGTTCGTCGATGTGGTCCGCGCGCGGCTGGCCATGGACGTCGCGCTCGTCGACATCCGGATGCCCAGGATGGACGGGCTGGAGGCCACCAGACTGGTCACCCAGCTCGATCCCAGGCCGGCCATCGTGGTGCTGACGACCTTCGACGACGATGCGTACGTGCTGGAGGCGCTGCAGGCCGGGGCGGTGGGGTTCCTGCTCAAACGATGCACCCGCGCTGACCTGCTCGGCGCCGTGACCGCGGCCGCCGCCGGCGACGCCGTGCTCTCCCCGGGCGTCACGCGCACGGTCATCGCCCGGATGCTCGCCGGTCTCCCCGCCGCACCGCGGGCCCGGCCCGAGCCGCCGGCGCTGACCGAACGCGAGACCGCTGTCCTACGGGGGATCGGCTCCGGTCTGAGCAACGCCGAGATAGCCGCCGACCTCTTCCTCAGTGAGAGCACCGTGAAGACGCACGTGTCGAACGTGCTCGCCAAGACACACAGCCGCGACCGCGTACAGGCAGCCCTGCTGGCCGTCAGAACCGGCCTGGTCTGACGCAGGGGTACTAGCACCCCGGTACTGGCTTCCCTCGTCTCGCGAGTCAGTGCCCTGTCGTGAGGTCCGGGCCCTGCGGTGCAATGTCGGTGTGGAGCACCAGGCAGGCGGACTGACGCGGCGGGCGACGTGAGACCCGTCGGGGCGTGGCTGCGCCTGGATCTGCAGCGTCGAGCGCGGTCGCTGCTCGTGCTGGTCGTGCTGCTCGGCCTGGCCGGCGGCCTGGTGCTCACGGTCACTGCCGGCGCCCGCCGCGACGGCAGCGCGATGGAGCGGCTGCGGGAGGAAAGCCTGCCGGCGACTGCGGTGGTCGTGCCGAACATCGCGGGCTTCGACTGGGACGAGATCCGGGCATTGCCGGAGGTCGCCGCGGTGGCCGAGCTGCCATGGAACTCGACCTACGGAATACAGGGGATTCAGAACAACGACATCACCAACGACATCGGGTTTCCGGCCGCCAGTCCCGACGCTTACGTCAGCGTCGAGCGCGGTGCAGTGCTGGAAGGTCGTCGGCAGCGTCAGATGTGTATAAGAGACAGGAACTCGACCTACGGAATAGAGGGGATTCAGAACAACGACATCACCAACGACATCGGGTTTCCGGCCGCCAGTCCCGACGCTTACGTCAGCGTCGAGCGCGGTGCAGTGCTGCTGTCTCTTATACACATCTCCGAGCCCACGAGACTGATA
>JBKPNJ010000176.1:0-14262 GCA_046732575.1 Actinomycetota bacterium | reverse complement strand
GTCCAGAACTGCACCGGGATCCGAGGCATGTCGTCCTACCGCTGCAAGGACTTCGCTGGTTGCGTTGAACTGATCCCTCGCGTCGGCCAGGTCTCGACGAAGTCGCGCGTATTCCTCCACATCTGCTATTGCGGGTTCGACTTCGCTGTCGGGCACGTGGGCTCCTCGCCGCCACAGAGGAATGGCGGGCCTGCAAGCAGAGTTTGCTCCTCGTGGGTGCCCTCTGGCAACGTCGCCGGAAGGGGCTGCGCTAGGATTTGCAGCGCTTTCGTTTCTCGATCAACCACCAGGCCCCGTAGCGCAGTTGGTTAGCGCGTCGCCCTGTCACGGCGAAGGTCGCGGGTTCGAGTCCCGTCGGGGTCGCTGCGGCGTCCGTCGCATCTGGTCGGCGGACGCGTGAAACGATTGTCGGGTGCCGCATCCCCCGCAGCCGTCATCGGGATCGAGCCAGGCCCCCCGCGTCGACGTCCGGCGCGCGGCAGAGCGGTACGTGACACAGACACCGTCGCTGCGGTCGTGTCACTCGTTCTCCTTCGGCGAGCACTACGATCCGGCCAACATTCGGTTCGGCATGCTGGTGGCCTGCAGTGAGCACCTCGTGGCCGCCGGTGCCGGCTTCGGTGCCCATCCGCACAGGGACATTGAGATCGTCACCTGGGTACTCCAGGGATCTCTGGTGCACCGGGACACAACCGGGTACTCGGGAGTCATCTACCCGGGACTTGCCCAGCGGATGAGTGCCGGTACGGGCATCGTTCACTCGGAGACCAATGACTCCTGGCGACTGACCGGGGGCGATCCCCACGACGTCCCGGTCCGGTTCGTCCAGATGTGGGTGACGCCCGACCGACAGTCTTCCCCGCCCAGCTATCAGCAGGCCGAGCTCGATGAAGCCCGCCTGCGGGAAGGGCTGGTTCCCGTCGCAAGTGGCTTGCCGGATCACCATGCCGATGCGGCAGTACGGATAGGGCAGCGGTGCGCGGCGTTCTCGGTTGCGCGGATGTCTCCGGGTCAGACCATCGGCCTCCCGTCCGCGCAGGGCGTGCACCTGTTCGTAGCACGTGGGTCGGTCGGGTTGGAGGGCGTCGGCGCACTGGGGGAGGCCGACGCCGCCCGCATCGGCGACGCGTCAGGTGAGCGCGTCAGAGCGCAGACCGACAGCGAGATCCTGGTCTGGGAGTTTCGAGCGGCGCCCGCGTCGTGAGCGACCGCCCGGAACCGCGAGTCCGGCGGGCGTGGCTGACGGCGTCAGTTGGCGGGACCCTCCCCCTGGGGGGAGATGGCTGGCGACGGAGCGAACCAGACGGTCTTGCCCGGTACGTCATCGATTCGGATGCCCCACTCGCTGGCCAGCGACTCGACGATGGTGATTCCGCGTCCTCTTGACGACGGCTCACGCTGGACGTCCCCGGGGGGGTTCCGGTCCGGCTTGGGCCGTGTCGCGGAGCCATCCTGAACCTCGATGCGAACGTGCCCGGAGGTGACCACAAGCGTGACGAGGATCGGTGTCCTGGCATGAATGATGGCATTGGTGACGAGCTCGGAGACTCCCAGCTCGGCCGACTCGATGAGGTCGTCGCGGTCGATCGCACGCAACTGGCTGGTGATCCACGCGCGAGCGCGTGCAGCCGACCGGGGGTGAGGGCTCAACGTGAGCTGCGACGGCACGCCTACGACATTACCGGGATTGAGTGCCGACAACAGCGATATGCCCGGCTCCGGACGTTCTGTCCAGGTAGGCACCGGAATGCCGTTCTGTTGTTTCACCGTTGTCTCGGTAGGTCGACCTGGGCGACAACCGCGACCTCGCCCGATCGGGCGGGGTTCCTGACCCTCCATCCGTCGGAGGACGGCGTGCCACACGCGGCGGCGAGGACGGACGGTCCCGAGCACCCGAGGTTCAGGATGTCGGCGCCGACGACGTGGACGTGTGCCGCCAACGGCGATCCACCGGAGACCACCACAGGGTTGACCAGAACCAGGGCGCGCGAGGAGACGGACGGGGTCGTACGGATCATGACGCCCCTCGCCCGGTAGGTCATGTCGACCGCTGTCGTTCCCGGGGGGAGATCCACCTTGACCGAATCGCCCGCCGCCAGGGCCTCGCTGGCGTCGGATACCGGCGCCCCTGCCGCGGTGACGACCAGGTCCGCAACCCGGGGGTGGAAGTCACCTGCCAACCATGCGGTGTTCGCGCCGGTCACTGCGATCGTCATCGATGAGACCGGTCGGTCGAAGACGACGTGGGCGCTGGCGCGGACGCCTCCGGCTCCTGACACCTCTGAGTCGGTCGTGAAGCCTGTCCTCGATTCCGGACCGGCAGTCTGAGTCGAGCCACCGGTTGTGCCACCGGAGGTTGGCCCCGGCACCGCGGGGTTGGGAGTGGAAGGGGCCGATGTGGTGCCGACGTCGCGTACCACCGTCCAGGCGGTCAACGCGGTCATCGCCACGGCCAGCGCCGCCACGGCCAGCACGCCGAGGTTGCGACCGGTCTGCGGGAGATGCCCTGTGGCGCCACCCGAAGCCGGCGCGCGACTCGCGACGGTCGGGTCGAGCGGTGCACGGCGCTCGGTCGTCGACTCGGTACGCAGCTCACGACCTGGGATACCTGCATCGTCATGTGATCGGATCATAGCTGTGGGTGACCGATCAGAGACGGATTCGTCGCGCTGGCGGGAATGTTCAGTGGTCAATGCGCACTCGACCGCCCGTCTACCCATTGTTATGACAGCCCGCCTTGCTGCGGCTACATTGCTCACTATAAGTGACAGGGAGTGCTTTGCTGCCAAAAGCGCGAGGGATTCTTAGTGTGCTTATATCAGCACGATGCGTAATTGGAATGACCAATTGTAATCGCCATAAGCTGTTCGAATTTGGTTGTTAGCGATAGCACCGAACAACGAGAGACGGAGATTCTTTATGACCCGACTGTGGTGGCGACGTGGGGCTGTCTGCCTGCTGGCGACAGCCGTTGCCGGGGCGGTGCTCACCCCGGCGACGGCCGAGGCCGAGCGCGCGCCGGCTACCGACCAGGTGTTCCTCGTTCAGGCGACCCCTGGTGCTTCGGTGGACATCAAGATCGACGGACGGATGGTTGCGCGCGGTGTCGCCACCAAGCAGATCGTCGGACCGTTGAGGCTTGCGCCGGGGGAACACGTGGTGACCTTCGTGAGCAGTGACTGGACCGTCCCGTCGTCGTTCACCCTGTCGAAGTCCAGCACCGACGTGGTGCTCCACTGGCCGGCAGCGGTGTCGCCGAAGCCCACCGTCACGGTGTTCTCCAACAACCTCAAACCGGTCGGGAGCGGGAAGGGGCGGGTTGCGATCGCACACACCGCTGTCGTCCCCCCGGCCGACGTACGGGTGGACAAGCAGGTGCTGTTCTCGAACATCGCCAACGGCGAGTTCGTGACAGCTGAGGTGCCGGCGATGACCTACTCGGTCGACATCGTTCCCACCGGGACCAGCTCACCGCTGTTCGGACCGGTCGACCTGCCGGTCAAGGCTGACGCGCTCACGCGTGTCTTCGCGATCGGCAAACCCCAGAACGGGAGCATGGACGCCATCGTGCAGGTTCTCCCGCTGCAGGGAGCCGGCGGCAACCCGCCGAGCACTGTCGACACCGGCTCGGCCGGTCTGGTGGCGACGTCATCGGGCGACGGCGACTGGATCGGCGTCCCACTGGCCGCCGGTGTGTGCCTGGTCGTCCTGACCGTCGCCCTGTGGCGCCGGCGCATTGCCCGATGACCTGACTCGACGACCTCGACCGATCGGTCGGGGTCGTCGGGTCGCGATCGGCGTCGCAGCCGTCGCGGCGATCGGCGCCACGGCCACGTGCCTGATCTGCCGGCCGTCGCCGGGCTCCGCCCTGTCCGACCGGACCCTTCAGGTGACGAGCCCCCGTTCGGTTCGCCTGCCACCCTCGCTACCCCCGAAGAACTCCTCGCCAGCGGCCGACATGGTCACCCCAGCGAGCATGGCCGAGGCGGCACCGTCCCAGGTCGTGGCGCAACGGCCGGTCTTCGTCGGGTTGCCGAGCGGCGCGCGGATGGCTGTCCGTCCGGCACACACCAGTAGCACTGGCGCGCTGGTGGTTCCGGATGACATCGGCAAAGCAGGCTGGTGGACCGGTGGTTCCCGCCTTGGTGATCCCTATGGCTCGATAGTGGTGGCGGCGCACGTCGACTCGTTCACCCAGGGAGTGGGTCATTTCGCCGAGCTCCTGCAGGTCAGCCCAGGGGACCGGGTGCGGCTGACCTCGCGTGACCTGCACCAGCAGTTCCGCGTCGTATGGGCCCAGCTGGTCCCTAAGTCCTCACTTGCCGACGGTGCCGGCGCGTTCACCCCGATGGGCGATGGGCGGCTCGTCCTGGTCACCTGCGGTGGGGCGTTCGACCCGAGCAGGGACGGCTACCAGGACAACATGGTCGTCGTGGCCGAGCCGGTAGGAGCCCCGCAGCCCCTCAACCGCTGAGGCCGCTCTCTGCGCCGAGGCCGCCAGGCCGCCCGGCAGGAGCTCAGCCGACCTGCACTGCGATCTTCCCGCGGGCATGGCCGGACTCGACGGCGCTGAGCGCCTCGGCCGCGTGATCGAGAGGCAGGATCTCCCCCACATGGGGATCGAGCTTGCCGTCAGCAACCAGCTGAGCCACCTCCCGCAGGACCTTGCCGCTGCGGTCACGCTCCACCGATGTCCCACCGAACTCGGCGACGGTCTGAGGATCCGCGGTGGTGATCAGACGGGCACGGTCGCGCACAAGCCGGGCGACCTCTCGGAGGGCCTCTCCGCCGACCAGGTCGAGGATCGCGTCCACACCCCCAGGCAGGATCGCCCGAATCTGATCGGCAACCCCATCGTCGTAGGTCACCAACGTCGCGCCCAGCGACTCGGCGAGCTCCCGTTTCTGTTCGCTGCCCGTTCCGATGACGGTGATTGCCTCATTCCTCGCCAGCTGTGCGGCAGCGACCCCCACCCCGCCGCCGATGCCCGTGATCAGCAGCGTCTGCCCGGAGGAGAGGTTCAGCTGCTTGATCGCGTCGTATGCAGTCGCGCCGGTGACGGGCAGAACGGCGGCATCGGTGAACGACACCTGTGGCGGCTTCTTCGCCGCTGCAGTCGCGGTCACCAGCGTGAACTCGGCCAGGCCGCCTGAGCCGGGTGCGGCACTTCCGAAGATCTCGTCACCAGCGGCGAAGCCATCGACGTCCTTGCCGATGCCCTCGACCACTCCTGAGACCTCGCGGCCGAGAACCGCCGGCAGGTCCAGCGGCATGTACTCCCTGAGGTAACCCGCGCGTATCTTCCAGTCCACGGGATTCACCCCGGCCGCACGGACCGCGACGAGGAGCTCGCCCGGACCCGGTTCGGGGATCGGCAGATCGAGCAGCTCACCGACCTCCGGGCCGCCGTAGTCTCGAAAGCCGTAGGCCCTCGCCATGATTACCTCGATCCGTTGAGCCAGAGATGACGGTGATGCCAGGTTGTGTTCTGGAACGACCGGCGCCGAGGTCGGTATTCCTTCGGCTGCGCTGCCTCTCGACTGCTCGGTCCTCGACTACTCGCCGGTGACCCCGTCGATGAGCTCACGCGCCACATCCAGCTGCCCAAGGTGCCGCGCATACTCCTGCAGCAAGTGGAAAAGGATCCGGGCCAGGCACGGGGCCTGCTGCGGAGTCTTGAAACGTCCACCCAGCCGGGCCACGTCCTCGAGCTGTGCGCCGCCGGCGAGCAGACGCGAGGCTTCGACCTCACGGAGGTACGCGGTGATGACATCCTCGGTCGACTCCCCGGGGAGGACCGTCCACTCGGCTCGGTCGCTGTCCAAGCCAGCGTCACCCGGCAGGTAGGGCACAATCTCCTCAGCGGCGAAGCCCCATCTCATCCAACGTCGCTCGACCCAGCCCAGGTGCTTGACCATCCCCAGCGGCGACCAACCCAACGGCTCCAGCGGTGTGCGCAGCGTGCTGTCGGTGAGCCCTTCGATCTTCCGGTCGAGCGCGGCTCGATACCAGTCGAGGTAGCCCAGGAGGAGGTCGCGTGGATCACACACGTCGACGCCGGGTCCGTCGAGCGCCGGCGGGACGCGAGGAGGCTGCGTCGGCACACGCGGACTCTAGTCGTCAGGACGGCGCTCGGGTGCGATCTATCGAAACTCGGTTGCTCGAGTAGCCGAAGGTCCTGGAGATCGCTGGTCAGGCGAACGACCACGCGACCGACACGGTGACGTGGAGCTCTTCGGTACCGGCACGGATCGGGACGGATGGGACAGGCGCCGCATCGCGCATGCCTGCTGCGTAGACCCGCTCGTACGTCGGGGAGGCATGTACCTCGCGTACCGCCGAGGCCTCACCGAGGCGGCGTCCGGCCGCCTGGGCGTACTGCTCGGCCTTCGCGTGGGCTTCGGCGAAGGCGTCGGCTCTTGCCTGCCGCAGCAGCGCGTCCTCGTCCCCCAACTGGAGCTGCACGTTGTGCAGCCGAACGGCGTTCCCGCCGGCGTCGACGGCTGCCGTCATCGTGGCGCCCGCATCGGACAGCTTGCGCACCAGCACGGACATGCTCTCCGTGACGGCGTATCCGGTGATCACCGGTGGCGCATTCTGGCTGTAGCTGTACACGGCATTGATGGACAGGCCGGTCGTCTGGACATCTTTCGGCGCGACCTGCTGGCCGCGAACCGCCTTGATGACGTGGCGGGCGGTGCTGCTCGCCGAGTGCAGGGCGCCGGAGACATCGCTCGCGTTGGCGTGGACCGACAACGAGAACATGAGCTGGTCGGGCACACCGGTCGCCGAACCGGTTCCGGTCATCACGATGCTCGGTGCGTCACCGGGGGCGGATCCCTGCGCAGCAAGCGCGCTCGACGAACCGGCCTGCGCGGAGCCGACGACGTAGGCGGCAAGCACCGCTCCGGTCGTCGCGGCGGTGACCACAAGGCTTCTGACGCTGACCGACACAGTCCTGCTCATGTAGCGCTCCTCATCGACCCGTGCCCCGGACTCCGCTTCGGGCGCTGCTCGCCCGTGCCTGCTTGTGACGGCGCCGAGACGTCGCCGGTTCCCGATCGGGCTTGTGCTCATGGAGCGTTCAGATCACTCTCGACACACGAGGTCCTGGCCGTCGCGTCCGAAACCAGACTCCGGAGGAGGGACGACTGTGCATCACACCGGCATCCCGCGCCTCGCCCCAACCGTCGCGGAACTCACCGATGGCGCGGTCGAGCGGCACCTGCTGCACCCGGAGGACGGTCGCTCCGGGTCGACGTTCGAGCGGGTCAGGATCGCGGGTGAGACGTACTTCCTCAAGTCCGTGAGCTACTCCGGGGACTGGATCATGCGGGTCACCGGCGACACGGTCTACCGCACGTACCGGATCTGGCGGTCCGGGGTCATGGATGCGGTGCCCGACTGCATCGACCACACAGTTGTGGGGATGGCGCTGGAAGGCTCGGGACCGGAGGCGGTCCTGGGGATCCTCATGAGGGACGTCGGTGACAGGCTTGTGCCACCGGGGGACACCGTGCTCGCCATGGACCAGCACCTGCGATTCGTCGACCATCTTGCGGCACTGAGCGCGGCGTTCTGGGGCTGGCAGGACCCGATCGGGCTCACCACGATGCCGCAGAGGTTGCGGTTCTTCGCTCCAGCCAACATTGCTCCCGAGCTAGCCAGGCCGGACCCCGACGAGGTCCTCACGTTTGCTTCGCTCGGCTGGGACCGCCTTGCCGAGCGCGCACCGGCGGTGCACGCGCTCCTCGCGGCTGTGCACCGGAGACCGGAGCCCCTGTGCCGAGCCCTGGCTGCTACACCCGTCACCTTCCTGCACGGCGACTGGAAGCTGGGCAACCTCGGCTCGCATCCCGACGGGCGCACGATCCTGCTCGACTGGGCATACCCGGGGTCCGGTCCCGCCTGTTGGGACCTCGCCTGGATCCTGGCCCTGAACCGGGCCCGGCTGCCGGAGTCCAAGGAGGACACGATCGCCGCGTTCCAGGCGGCACTGCGTCAGCACGGCGTGCAGACTGACGGCTGGTTCGACCGGCAGTTGCGACTGTGCCTGTTCGGGATGGCTGCGACGATGGGTTGGGAGAAGGCTCTCGGGGACGACGATGAGCTGGGCTGGTGGGTCGAGCAGGCCGAGCGTGGCGCCAGCATGCTGGAGGGCGGCGGTTCGAGGTGACCGTTGTCGACCACTATGCCAACGCTGCGCCAGGTTGGCCCGCAGCCGCTGCACAAGTACGCGCTACTGGCGGTTGCGCTGGTCGGCCACGGCTCGCACGTCCAGCACGGGCGGTTGGTCCTCGACGCGATCACGCCCTTCATCCTCAACCACCTCCCGCGGGCCGAGCGGGCGCTGGCGGAGCTCGACCAGGTGGTGCGGCCGGGTTCCTGATCGCCACCGTCGGTCGCTGACCGTTCGCTCGTTTCCGGGTAGTGGCGCCGGCTCACTCCAACTGATACCTGAGGAAGACGAACCCACCGTCCCGCTCGACCTCGCGCAACGAGAGCGCAGACGCTGTCAGCCGTCGGGGCAGGAGGGGAGCGCCGGCACCCAGGACCACCGGAGCCACGGCCAACAGCAGCTCGTCGAGCAGGCCATGGTCGGCGAACTGCCCCACCAGATCGCCGCCGCCGACCAACCAGATGTTGCGGCCCTTCGCCGCAGCGGTCATCTGCTCGTGCACCCGCCTGACGTCGCCGCGGACGAATGAGATGTCGGCCCCGGGGACCGGCGACAGCTTCCGGTGAGTGAACACCCAGCACGGTGTCCGGCCGTAGTAGTGGGCCCAGGTTTCGGGATTGTCCAGGAGCTGATCGTGGTCGAGCACCCACTGGTAGGTCGTCGCTCCCATCACCATCGCCCCGACCCCGGCGAAGAAGTCGCTGAAGCGGTCCCTGTTGTCGCGCGAAGTGGTCTCCCTCGCTCCGCTCTCGAAGAGCCACTCCAGCGAGTTGTTCTCATCGGCGATGAAACCGTCGATGCTCGTCGCCGTGTAGTACTGCGTCTTCGTCACTCAGGCAGCGTTGCACGCCCGGCGACACCGTAAGCCACCCGGGTGTTTCCCGGATCGACACGGGCCATGAGCAGGGATGGCACACTGAGTAGTCAAACAATCACTTTCTGTGCCACCTGGTCAAGTGGCCTCAGCCCCGAAGCCGAGGTGTGCCCATGCGGTTGCCACCCGAGCCGATCGCCCGCAGCCTTGTCTGCGTCGCGGTGGTGTGGGCGATCATGGTGGGCGTCAGTGCGCCGGCAGTCGGCGGCGTGGGGGCGACTCGGCCGGTCCAGGCGGCGCTGCGCACGACCCCGGTTCGTTTCCCACCACACCCCACCGGGCTGCCGGCGCCCGGTCCGATCGGAAAGACGATCGACCCGGCGGCCGCCTACCAGCCGCAGCTGGCCTGCGTCTCTGAGCCATCGCGCGGTGTCGTCGTTCTGCGTTCGCTCGCACTCTCGACCTACGGTCGCGGCGGTGACAGCTCCGCCGCACCACGCTCGTGTGCGTCCGGAGGCACCTCGGAGCACAAGGACGGACGAGCTTGGGATTGGATGCTTGCCTATGGCACCATCGCCGACCGTAGGGTCGCCGGAGACTTCCTCGGCTGGCTCACCGGCATCGGCCCGGGCGGCAGAGCAGGTGAGATGGCCGATCGGCTCGGCGTCATGTACGTCATCTACAACTCGATGATGTGGTCGAGCTACGACCGACATTGGCACGCCTATACCGGCTCCGACCCGCACACGACCCACATCCACATCTCGCTGTCGTGGAACGGCGCGCGCGCACATTCGTCGTTCTGGACCGGTCACGTATGGCCAACTGACTATGGGCCATTTCAGCCGTTCTCCGGGCAGCCGGCTGTCGCGCCGGGACGCAAACCCCGCGTGCTCCCGTGTCCGCGGCCGCAGCCGCTCGTGCGCAGCACGAACCACCAACTTGCCTGGATCGGTAGTTCGGGCGCGGAGGTCGCACGAGCGCAGCGGTCCCTCGGCATCGACGACTCCGGCGTCTTCTCGGGCTCGATGAGGCGTGCGGTTTTGGCGTACCAGCATCACCGGGAGCTGCCACCCACCGGCGCGCTCGATCAGCCCACCTGGGCGAGCCTGCTTCCCGGGGCCAGCACGCAGCACCTGCCGGCCTGGCGGCCCGCTCAGGCCGCGGCGTGGGCTCGCACTGCCGGTTCACCGGTGGTGCGGCCGCACGACGCCGGTGCCTACGTGTTCGCGCTTCAGGCGGCCCTTGGGATCTCGGGGCGGGAACGGACCGGGTTCTTCGGTTCTCAGACTCGGGCGGCGGTCCTTGCGTTCAAGGCCTCGCACAAGCTCGGCCATGCCGCACTGGTGAGCACCGCTGTGTGGAAGCTGTTACCGGGCATCTGAGTAGGGGCGCCGCGGCGGGTGTCCCACCGCAGCGGCCGCCGGACAACGGAGTTAGGGTCGCGCATGACGTCAGACGCCCCGGCAGATCGTCGGTATGGCGAACGACCGGTGCGGATCGGCCTGCAGCTCCAGCCCATGCACGCGGACTACGCCGAGATCCGCAGAACAGTAGCCCGGGCCGAGGAGATCGGCGTCGATGTGGTGTTCAACTGGGACCACTTCTTTCCCCTGCGCGGCGAGCCTGAGGGCAAGCACTTCGAGTGCTGGACGATGCTCGGCGCGTGGGCCGAGGCGACGGAGTCGGTCGAGATCGGCGCGCTCGTCACCTGCAACAGCTACCGGAACCCCGACCTGCTGGCGGACATGGCCCGGACGGTTGACAACATCAGCGACGGTCGGTTGATCCTCGGTATCGGGTCGGGCTGGTTCGAGAAGGACTACGAAGAATACGGCTATGAGTTCGGGACGGCGGGTGGGCGGCTGGACGCGCTGGCTGAGGCGATGCCGCGGATCAAACGGCGCCTCGACCGGCTCAACCCCTCACCGGTGCGGCGCATCCCGGTACTCATCGGAGGCGGTGGCGAGAGGAAGACGCTGCGGATCGTCGCTCAGCACGGCGACATCTGGCACGGCTTCGGCGGCGTGGACACGCTCATCCACAAGCACGACGTCCTCGATGACTGGTGTCGGAAGGAAGGCCGCGACCCCGCGGACATCGAGCGATCAGCCGGGGTGGGCCAGGGCGATCCCGCCGTTACCGGACCGGCCCTCCTTGCCGCCGGCACTCGACTCCTCACGGTCGGGGCGTCCGGCCCGAACTATGATCTCGGGCGGTTGGCCGACTGGGTCGCATGGCGGGACGAGCAGCGGGCACACTGAAGGTCGCAGCGATCCCAGCGTCGTTCACTGCAAGGGAAACGGCGGCTGCAGCCACCACGGCTGCGACGTGAGCTCGATGCGCTGCACCCACTTGACCCACCAGAAGCCACGCCGGTCAGGTGCGACAAGGCGGACCGGCCCTCCATGGCCGTCTGACAGTGGCTGCCCGCCGACGTGCGTCGCCAGCAGCAGCCGATCGAGATCGGGAAGTGGGAGACGACGGCGGTAGCCGGTGACCGAGACCACATCGAGGCTCCGCGCTTCGTCCGGGATCGGGCCGAGCAGGCGGTCCAGCCGTACTCCGCGCCACTCCTGCTCGGCATACCAGCCGCCCGTGCAGTCCAGGACAGCGCGGAACGAGTCGCTGCCGCGGGTCAGGTCGGCGTACGACGCCGTCCGCGAGCCCAGACTGAGCTGCCACGAGCGCCGCGGCTGTGAAGGCACCGAGTCGGTGAACCACTGGGTGACCGGCATGCGGTCAGGCGCCCAGGATCCCACCTCGAACGACCCAGTCCCTCGTCGATCGGCGCCCGGCAGGCCGCTGACAGCCGTGATCTCGTCCAGCGTTGCGTAGGCGGCGAGGGAGCCGACCCCGAGCGCACCGGCGCGCAACAACGTCCGACGTGACATGTCGGTCCGACGTGGCCGCTGACGGCGGCCCCAGGCATGAGCGCACAGGAACGGGACCGCCAGCAGCGCGGCCGCAACGTGAACTGTCAAGGCGGTGACGCCAAGCGTCTGGTGATAGCCGCCGACGGAATGGAGCACACCAGCCGCGAGGGTGAGACCCAGCAGAAGCCCGAGAGCAACTCCGGTGCCGTGACCGTTTGACCAGCCAGTCCGGTGGGTGCTGCGCCGGACGATCACCGACTTCCAGGGCACCAGCAGCAGCAGTCCCAGCCCGAACGTCCCATGGGCCACCATGACCAGTCGGGCCGGGCCGGCGGCGCCGGTCCCGTACGCCAGGACACCACTGGTGAACGCGCCGAGCAGCAAGGCCAGCAATGCCACGTTGGTCCGGCGACCGGCTCGCTTGGGCAGACCCACCGCGGGGCCAGCCCTCCGGCTTGGGCTCGTCACTGTGCCAGTCTGCTGCAGGTGTCGCTACGTCATCCGAATCGAGGGCCCGATCCTCGAGATCGATGAAGGACTGCTGGACGCTCGGCCCGAGTGGCCCAGAGCGACGGGTCGGTGGCGACCCTGAATGCGCGAGCTGACTAGTACCAGAACAGGTCGACGTCGTAGACCGGGTACACCGTCTCGCAGGGAATGCCGTTGAAGTCGATGTCCATCCGGTCAGGTGATCCCTCGGACCACCAGTAGGCGACGGCATCCGGATAGCTGACTCCGCGGGCATACAGGTCGCGGCAGTACAACCCCGGTGAGAGGTAGCCGGAATCGGGGAGACTGTTCCCACCCCAGTAGGCGGCGACGTCGGAGACCGGGTACACCGTCTCGCAGGGAATGCCGTTGAGGTCGATGTCCATCTGGCCGGGCTGTCCGTGCAGGCGCCAGTAGTCGACCGCAGCCGCGTAGGAGTAGCCGCGCGGGTACAGATCCCGGCAGAACAAGCCGGCAGGAAGGGCGCGCACGTCACCGGGACCTGTGCTGTAAGAGGGTTGGGTTGGGGCCGGGCTCCTGGACGCCGGGGTGTCGACCGGCGCACGTTGCTTGATCGTCGTGGTGGTCGTTGTCGCCGGGGCGGCGGCAGGTGCGTGGTCGGACCCGTTGGTTTGCATGATGTAGAGGATGGCTCCGAGCAGCACGATGATGACCGCGACTGCTGCCCCGGCCAGGGCGAAGGGCAGCACCGGTCGCGTAGGGCGGTTCGGCGGCTCAGTCATAGCAGAACCCGTGCTCGCACCGACCTGGCGGGAAGTCTCAGCAGGCGGTTCCGCCCGCAGTGCAAGCCCGCAGCGAGGACAGAAGCTCGAGTCTCTTGAGTCCATGCCGCAGCGCGGACAGAACATCGATATCCCCCGTTCGATACCCTTCACGCTAAGGCAGTCAGCGCCGCTTCGGTGCCTAACAGCGATATCGGCGGAGCCTCACGGCGGTCAGCCCACGACAGTGACTGGCACGCGCTGGACCAGGTTGTTGGCGAAACCGCCACGGTTCCAGGGCTGGTCGACGGGTTGGCTTCGTCCGCTCGCGTCAGCAGCCCGGGCTGACAGGACATAGCTGCCGACGTTGGCCTCCCAGGACCAGGTCCAGCGCGTCCAGCCCGATGGGTCGGTGGCCGGGTCGAGCCGAGCGCCGGTCCATGTCTCGCCACCGTCGATGCTGACGTCGACGCCGGTGACCGACGCCCAGCCCGACCAGGCACGACCCTCGACGGTCGTCTGCCCGGCTGGCAGGACCCGAGTACGGGACATGAAGTCCGGGAACCCGGGCGGGACGAGCAGTGCCCTCGGCTCGATGCGGGTGAGCGGCTCCCCGGCCTGGTCGGGTTGCTGTCTGAGCCGGTAGGCACGCATCTGATAGCCGTCGAACGGCTCGTCGACGGCGCTGATGCGCGTTAGCCATTTGACGTGGGCCATCCCGTACCAACCGGGTACGACCAGGCGCAGCGGGTAGCCGTGTTGCGGCGGCAGCGGAGCGCCGTTCATCTCGTACGCGAGCAGGATGTCGGCGCGGTCAGCCTCCGCCACCGAGAGACTGCGCTGGTAGTCCTGCTCGACGCCGCGTTCGATCCCGTGGTCCGCCCCGGTGAACACGATATCGACGGCGCGCTCGCGTACCCCCGCCTCGCGCAGCAGCGACGCGAGCGACGTCCCGGTCCATTGCGATGTGCCGACGGCCTCCACCAGCCACGGCTGGCTGACCGGACGGGGCAGCAGCCTGGCCCTACCGTTCCCGGCACATTCCAAGGTGACGACCGCCGTCATCCTGGGACGGCTGCGGATGTCATCGAGATCCAGCGTCAGTACGGTGTCGACGAGGCCGTCGACGACCAGCCGGAACTCGGCGGGGTCGATGATCGGGATGTCGTAATGGGTCAGGAG
>JBKPNJ010000175.1:0-31102 GCA_046732575.1 Actinomycetota bacterium | reverse complement strand
GGTCCGGGAATCCACGATGTCGAGCAGGCGCTCTCCGACGGCTACAGCACCTGCAAGGGGCTGGGACTGGGGCTGCCCGGCGCGCGTCGATTGATGGACGAGTTCGCAATCATCTCCGAAGTTGACCGAGGCACGACTGTGACCATGATCAAGTGGCTCAAGGAAGGCTGACATGGACGAGGAATCGACCGAGACCGAGCAGGTCGCCGGCCAGACCACCGAGCGCGAACTAGAGGTTGGTGACCAGCTGTTGCCACAGCTCGTGGAGCACCTGCGCCAGCACCGGACGAAGCTGCGCCAGGAATGGGTGAGCCGGATCCGCGACGCGAATCTGCTGGGGGCGATGACGCCACAGGAGATGGGCGCGGAGACGACCTCCGTGTACGACAACTATGTCGAGGTACTCGAGACGGGCAGCGTCGAGGCACTGCAGCGGTACGCGCGCGACCTGTCCGAACGCATCATTCCGCGAGGTGTCGAGACACACGAAGTCGTGGGGATCGTTCTGCTGCTGAGAGATGTGCTGGCCCGATCGCTGTTCGAGAAGTACCAACAGGACTTCACGCTGCTCAACCAGGTGCTAGATGCATACGAGCCGGCTGCGAACCGGATAGCCAACACCGTCGCGGTCAGCTTCGTCGATGAGCGCGAGCGAGTGATTCGACAGCAGCAGGACTCCATCCAGGAGCTCTCCACGCCGGTGCTGCCCGTCCGGGAACGACTGCTGATCCTGCCGATCATCGGTGTCCTGGATACCGACAGGGCCCGCCAGCTGACCGAACAGCTCCTGCGCGGTATCCGGACGCATCGCGCCAAGGTGGTGGTCATCGACATCACGGGTGCTCCGGCCGTGGATGAGACCGTGGCAAATCACCTGGTTCGTACCGTCGACGCGTCACGCCTGATGGGTGCGAGCGTCATCATCACGGGGCTGTCACCCGAAATCGCAGAAACGCTGGTCACGATCGGGGTTGATCTCAGCAAGATGAACACAATCGGCGACCTGCAGGGTGGTCTGGAAGAAGCCGAGAGGCTGCTCGGTTTCACCGTGTCGCGACAAGAAAGGTCGGCGGAGTAAGTGTCCAGCGAGCCGGTGCTGGTGTCGATCCTGAGACAGGGCAGCCACCTGATCGCGTCGATCCATACGGCGCTGGACGACTCTCAGATGGTGCGGTTCCAGAAGGACCTGATCCAGCAGATCGGACGTCATCGATCCCGCGGGGTCATCATCGACGTGGCGGCGCTCGACGTTCTGGACTCGTTCGGCTCGCGAACCCTGCGCAACCTCGGCGACATGGCACGGCTGCGTGGTGCGACGACCGTGATCGTCGGCATCCAACCAGATGTCGCCTTCGCCATGGTGCAGCTGGGTATGGACACCGGCGCGGTCTACACGGCTCTCGACCTCGAGGAGGGTTTGGAGTATCTCAACAGCCTGGTCCCGGTCGCCTCCGGCGTGGACGGCTCCGTCGACTCCACCCGATGAACCCACTGCAGAGACTGACCAGGGACTACCGCACGGCTTTCCTGCGCTACCTGCCCAGGCGCGAGGAGGCGCCGCTGCACACGGCTTATGAGCTCGGACGCGCTGCGCTGGGGGACGGCATCAGCCTGCTCGAGCTCGCTCAGGTGCACCACGAGGTCTTCTACGAAGTCCTGCGCGATACCCCAGCCGACGAGCTGGGCCGAGTCAACACCGCCGCCTCGGAGTTCCTCCTCGAGGCGCTCTCTGCCTATGACATGGTCCAGCGGAGCCTCCTCGAGTGACACCAGGCCGTCTCCGGCCGCCACTCCCAGGGGCAGTCAGGCGACCCTCTCGAACACCGCAGCCAGGCCCTGTCCGCCACCGATGCACATCGTCTCGAGCCCGTACCGGGAGCCTCGCCGGTCCATCTCCCGGAGCAGGGTTGCCAGGATCCGGGTACCGGTCGCTCCGACCGGGTGCCCGAGCGAGATGCCCGAGCCGTTGACGTTCAGACGGTCGAAGTCGCCGACTCCGAACCCCCATGCGCGCGTGCACGCGAGCACCTGGGCCGCGAAGGCCTCGTTCAGCTCGATCAGGTCCATGTCCTTCAGCTCCAGCCCCGTACGCGCGAGCACCTTGGCCGTGCTCGGCACCGGGCCCATGCCCATGGTGCGAGGGTGCACACCGGCGACGGCCCACCCGAGCAACCGTGCGATCGGTCGCAGGCCCAGCTGTTCGGCGCGCTCATGGGATGCCACCAGGCATGCTGAGGCGCCGTCGTTCTGGCCGCTGGAGTTTCCAGCCGTGACGGTCGAGGCGGGGTCGATCCGGGCACGGACGGGCTTGAGCGCCGCCAGCCGTTCCAGCGTCGTGTCTGCCCTCGGGTGCTCGTCGCGGTCGACGACCGCCGTATCGAGGTGGATGCTCGGCACCTCGACCGGGACGATCTCGTCGGCGAAGCGTCCAGCCTGCTGCGCGGCGACGGCGCGTTGGTGAGAGCTGAGCGCCAGTGCATCCTGATCGGCGCGTGAGACGTCGAACTCCTCGCGGACGACCTCCGCGGTCTCCAGCATCCCGCCGGGAATCGGGAAGCTCTCGCCGCCGGCGGTCTGGCGGGCGCGGGCGAGGCGGTCGTGCAGCACCACTCCGTCACCCGTGGCTCCCCAGCGCAGCTGAGTCGAGTAGAGCTCGACCTGGCTCATGCTTTCAGCGCCGCCGGCGATGACGAGCTCGCTCGCGCCCGTCTGGACCTGCATCGCGGCATACGCCACCGCCTGAAGGCTCGAGCCGCAGCGTCGGTCGAGCTGCAGGCCTCCCACCGCGACGTCGAGCCCGGCGTCCAACGCCGCTACCCGGCCGATCGCCGGAGCATCACCGTTCGGGTAGCACTGGCCGAACAGCACGTCGTCGACGTCTCCCGGCTCCAGACCCGTCCGGCCGAGTATGGCCCGGATGACGTCCACCGCCAGCCGGGCGGCCGGTACGTCCCGGAAGACCCCGCCGTAGCGGCCGACAGGAGTTCGCACTGGTTCGCAGATCACCGCGTCACGCAACTCGCTCATGAGTCCCTCGATCCAGCAGTCGGTTCCACGAGGCCATCGGCATTGTGCTTGACGGCGTGTGCGGATCGCGCCCTAGGGTGGGCCGGCGGACGCGGCTCGGCGTCCCGATCGGCGTAGAGGGGCTCGACATGGCGACCGCGTGCGGTCGCGGGCTTGGCCGAGGGCAGGCAGTTCCCGCCCTGGTGTCGCCTGCGCTCTTGGGGATCGGACTTCGATGCACCTTCCCAGCGGCATCGCGGTGCGGCCGCTGACTCCGGCGAGGCGAAACGGTGGGGACAACCTGCGGCTCGCGGAACGCGCGGCTGACAATGCATGAGGGGGAGGCGCACATCGACGCCGATCTCGTCGGGCGGCTGGTGGCTGAGCAGTTCCCCGAGCTGAGCGGGCTACGGATCAGGGAGTTCCGGTCATTCGGGACCGTGAACGCCATCTACCGGCTCGGCGACCACCTCTATGCGCGGCTGCCACGGGTAGGGAAGTGGGCGGCCGGCCTGGACCGGGAGTGGCGGTGGCTGCCTAGACTGGCCCCACGGCTGTCCCTGCAGATTCCCGTCCCGGTCGCGATGGGCCGAGCCTCCAGCTCTTACCCGTTCCGCTGGGCGATCTACCGCTGGATCGACGGGCGGCCGTATGCGGCGGAGGTCATCGAGGATGAGCAGCAGGCAGCCCGCGATCTCGCCCGGTTCGTGACGGAGATGCGCCGCATCGATCCCGGTCGAGGAGCACCACGCGGTGGACGCGAGCCACTGCCGGAGCTCGACACCGAGACGCGGGCGGCCATCACATCGGCTCGCGGCATCATCGACAGCGATGCGGCGATGTCCGCCTGGGAACAGGCACTCGATGCCCCGGGGTGGCAGGGGACGCCGGTCTGGGTACACGCCGACCTCTTGAGGCCGAATCTGCTGGTTCGCGACGGCCGCCTGCGCGCTGTGATCGACTTCGGCGGCGCCGGGGTCGGCGATCCGGCCGCTGACGTGATAGCCGCCTGGAGCGTGTTCAGCCGGACGGGCCGGGGAGTGTTTCGACGTGCCCTGGAAGTCGACGACGGCACGTGGAGCAGGGCACGCGGCTTCGCGCTTCACCAGGCGGCCATGATCGTCCCGTACTACCGCGAGACAAACCCCGGGTTCGTGGAGCAGGCGAAGCGCATCATCGAGGAGGTCATCGCCGAGGGGGGATGAGGGGCGAGTGCTGCTCCTGCTGATCGTCAAATCGGCGGTGAGGCAGTGGCGTGGGTGAAGGTGCACCGCGTTCCTTTCCCTCTCAGGCGCTCTTCCTGTCGCCCGTCAGCCACTCGGTGGCGCGCTGCGGATGGAGTGTCGGATGGCGCCCGGGGCGGACGTTACAGTGTGTCCCGCAGCACCACTGTGTAGCCGCGGCCACCGTGCGCCGCGATCGCGTCGGCGACACCTGGCACCACCGCGGGTGTGAGCCCGCGCACCGTTGTGCCGTTCCCCAGCTGAGCGAAGTCGTTGTGGCCCCAGTCGTAGAGCTGACCGGTCACGGCCACTGCGAGCGTATGGTCGCGCCCGCAGCCGATGGCCTTGATCGCGGGCAGGCCGGTGACAACGGCGGCGGCCGGCTGATCGGTGGTACGCCCGGAACCGAGCTGGCCGCGGCCCGCCTCGCCCCAGGTGAACACCCTCCCGTGGGAGGTCAGCGCGACCGAGTAGTCGGCGCCGGCGGCGATGGCCACGACGTCGGAGAGTCCGGTGACCGCTACCGCAGTCGTGCGCGAGGTCTTGGAGCCGTTCCCGAGCTGTCCGGAGGTGTTGAGTCCCCAGGAACGAACGGTGCCGTCAGCGAGGAGTGCGAGCCCGTGGTTTCGGCCGGCCGCCAGCGCAGCGACATCGGTGAGTCCGGTCACGGCCGCCGGTGAGGGCTGTCGCGTGGTCCGTGTGCCGTTCCCCAGCTCGCCGTTGGCACCGCCACCCCAGGCCCGGACCGTGCCGTCGGCCAGCAGGGCGTAGCTCATGTCGCGGCCGCCGGCGATGCTCGTGACATTTGAGAGGCCTCTCACGGCGACAGGGGACGACCTGTTGAGGATGGTGCCGTCGCCGAGCTGCCCGAGCGCGTTGAACCCCCACGCCCTCACCGTGCCGTTGGCGAGCAGGACCAGCGAGTGGTAGTGCCCGGACGCGATGCTCGTGACCGTGGAGAGACCGGAGACCTGAGTCGGCACGGCTCGATCCGAGAACGATCCCAGCCCGGTGGCGCCCTTCGAGCCGTCGCCCCACGTCCAGACGGTGCCGCCGATCCTGGCCATGACATGCTCCCGGCCACCGGCGATCTCGTCGACGTTCGCCAGGTCGCTGACCTGGCTCAACATGGAACGGCTCGCGGTCGAGCCAGATCCGAGCTGGCCGTCCGAGCCGAGCCCGGCTGTCCACACCGTGTCGTTGGCGACCGCCTGCGCGGCGGCCGGAACCCCGAACAGCAGAAGCGGGGGCAACGCGCTGAGCAGGGCGAGTGTGCACACCCCCCGCGTGCGGCTGCAACCAGGCATTGGCATCCCCCTGCCGGAAGTATCCAGTCGCTCATGCGAACGCGGCCGCAGAACGTCAGTTGTTCCCATCAATCGGCGCACGCCGTGACCCTGCGTGCTCGGCCGGACGGCCGCCGCCGCCCAGAACGACGTTGCCGGTGCCGACGCGCTGATCAGAAGGTGCGGATCGGGATCTCCGCCGGTGCCTGGAGCAGAGAGACGAGGTCGTCGTCGAGCTTGACCAGCGTCACCGAGACCCCGGCCATGTCAAGCGACGTGCAGTACTCACCCACATAGTTCCGGCGCACGTGGATGCCACGCGACTCAAGTTGCTCATGGGCACGGCCGTACAGCAGATACAGCTCGCTGATCGGAGTGCCGCCGAGCCCGTTGATCATCAGCGCCACGTCGTCGCCCTGCGTGAATGGCAGGTCCTCGACCACTGCCTCGACCAGCTCGTCGACGATCTCGTTCGCGCTGGCGAGCTTCTCGCGCCGGCGGCCCGGCTCGCCGTGGATCCCCACGCCCATCTCCATCTCGTCGGCGCCGAGCTCGAACAAAGGCGATCCCTTCGCCGGTGGTGTGCACGAGGTCAGGGCCATCCCCATGGTCCTTGTCACCGCGTTCACGCGGTCGCCCAGTGACTTCAGGTCGTCGAGCTCCGCACCCTTCTCGGCTGCCGCTCCGACTGCCTTGATCACGAAGAAGTTGCCCGCGACGCCGCGTCGTCCGGTGGTGTAGGTGGAGTCCTTCACCGCCACGTCGTCGTCGACGAGGATCGTCGCCACCCGTACCCCTTCGGCCTCTGCCATCTCCCGGCCCATGTCGAAGGCCATCCGGTCACCGGTGTAGTTGTTGATCAGGTGCAGTACGCCCTTGGGTGAGGCGAGCAGCTTGGTCGTCTCCAGGACGTAGTCCATCGGTGGGGCGGCGAAGACGTCACCGGGGCATGCCGCGTCCAGCATGCCCTTGCCGACGATCATCACATGTGCCGGCTCGTGGCCGGATCCTGAGCCCTGAACGATCGACACCTTGTCATCGCTGGGTGCGTCGGACCGCATGATGAGGTTGTACTCGGGGACGTACTTGAGGGTGTCGGGGTTCGCCAAGGCGATGCCCTTGAGCATCTCGGGGACGAACTGCTGGGGGTCGTTGACGAACTTCTTCACTGTGTGGCTCCTTCTGTCGACGAGCGCTGGATGATCAAGAGGTGGGACGCCCCGGCCAGCCCTCTGCGAGGCGTTCGAGCATGACGGCCACCGCGACGGCGCCAGCGTCGACCGAGCCGATGCTGCGCTCTCCGGTGTAGCTGGCGCGTCCGCGCCTGGCCTGCATCGAGACCGTCGCGTCGGCGTTCTCGCGGGCCACAGCCGCCATGGCGTTGAGCGCCGTGGCGGCGTCGGCGTCAGCAGCCACCTTCTCCTCGAGGGTGTCGATGGCGGGTACGAGCGCGTCCAGCAACGTCTTGTCCCCGAGCTCGGCCTGGCCTCGTGCCTGGATGCCGGCGACCGCTGCCCGAAGCATGGCCACGACTTCGTCTCGCGAGAGCTCGGTGGAGTCGCCGGCTGTGGTTCCGGCACGGAGGAACGCAGTGCCCCAGATGGGACCCGACGTCCCGCCGATCCGGCTGGTGATGACCACTGCGACCTTCTTCAGGAACGTTCCGATGTCTGTCCGGTCGAAGGTGTCCCAGTTCTCGAGCACCTTCTCGAACCCGCGGGCCATCGAATAGCCGAAGTCGCCGTCGCCCACGACCGCGTCGAGGTCACCGAAGTACTTCTCGTTGTCGAGGGCGGTCTGAGCCATCGTGCGGACGACGAGCTCCACGTCGCCGAAGGTGGCACTACTCATGTGCACTCCGTTCTGAGGTCTCGCTGGCGGAGAGGCAGGCAAGCAGGTCTGTCAGCGTGAGCCAGTCGCCCGGCTGCGCGGCCGTGCGGTTGGCGAGAACGACCGCCTTCTCGCCGCCGGGTTCACCGAGGCTGGTCACGACCATCGCCGCCTCGGTGAAGTCCTCGTTGGCGGTGTAGCCGTTGACGGTGACAAGACATGCCAGGCCCGCGCCGCTCGCCGCCAGAAGCCCGTTCCGGGAGTCCTCGACGACGAGTGTTGTCCCGCGGTCGGCGCCGAGCCGCTCGACGGCCAGCCGGTAGATGTCGGGAGCGGGCTTCTTGTGCGGCACGACATCGCCGGCGAACACCGCGAAGTGCTTCGACAGCTCGCTTCCGACCACGTGCTCGAGGACGGCGCGCACTGACTGCTCGGCCGACGTCGAAGCCACAGCCAGCGTCCACCCGGCGTTGTGGGCGTCCTTCGCGATGCGCGCGATCCCGGGGCGGCCGGGCAGCCGGCCGGCCGCGACCATCTCGGTGTAGAGATCGGTCTTGCGTCGGTGCCAGGCGGCGACGGCCTCGCGCTGGCCCTCGGCATCGGTCGGCAGCCCGGCCCGCGACACGAACTCGGGAGTGAGCATGCTGGTCATGCGCTCCTTGCCCCCGCCGATCCGCAGCTTCTCGCCGTAGTCGTCCTCGCTCCACCGGACGGGCAGCCCGAAGTCGGCGAACGTCTCGTTGAAGGCAGGCAGGTGGCCGAACCGCTCGGTGTCGGACAGCACGCCGTCGCAGTCGAACACCAGGGTCGTCACGCGGGTCTCACCAGGCTTTCCCGACGCTGCCGAACCGGTGCATATGGTCTGACGCGAGGTCGACGACGGCCTGCCGGACCGCCGCGAACAGGGACGGGGGATCCCACTTGCCGGACGACTCCGCGGCGCGGAGGAACTCCAGGTTCGCCCTCATGAAGGTGACCTTCAGCGCGGTGGAGATGTTGACCTTCGCGCAGCCTCGCGAGATCAGGTCGCTGAACTGTGCGTCGGTCAGCCCGGTCCCGCCGTGCAACGCGATCGGGATGGGCTCGGCTCTGACGATGTCTGACACCCGGTCGGCGTCGAGCTTGGGCTCGGCGTGATAGACGCCGTGCGCGTTCCCGATCGCAGGCGCGAAGACGTCGACGCCGGTCGCCCGAATGAACCCCAGGGCCACGTCCAGTGTCTGGCGCTCAGCCTCCTGGTCGGAGCCGATGTCGTCCTCGACCCCCGTGATCGACTCGATCTCGCCCTCGACGTGCGCGCCGTACGAGCGTGCCTCCGCGACGACCTCGATGGTCTGCCGGGTGTTCTCGTCCACCGGCAGGCTCGACGCGTCGAAGAGGACCGAGTTCCACCCGCGGGCCAGGCAGTCGCTGATCACCGAGCGATCGGGGCAGTGGTCGAGATGCAGGCTCACCGGTACCTCGATGCCGGCCGTCATCGACTCCCACATCGCGAAGAGCACGTCGAGACCGATCGAGCGCACCGTCTTGACCGACGTCTGCACGATCAGTGGGGATCTCGCCTGCACGGCGGCGGCGAGCACCGCCTCGAGGGTGAGGTCGTTGACGATGTTGATCGCCGCGACTCCGTATCTCTCGTCGAACGCGCGGCTGAGGATCTCCTTGAGCGGTACGACGGGCACTGGCAGACCTCTGGCTGGACTGAGGGACGGGCCGCTGTCGGTGGTACGCGGTTTTCCGGATGCTACAGCGGTAGGCTCGCCGGCGCAGACGCCGGCGCAACGACCGATAGGGCCCCATGACGGAGACTCGGAGCATCGAGCACTACCTGATGGACATGGACGGCGTGATCGTCCATGAAGAGCGCTTGATCCCCGGTGCTGACCGGTTCATCGGTCGCTTGCACGAGACCGGGCACCGGTTCCTGATCCTGACCAACAACTCGATCTATACGCCCCGCGACCTCGCGGCCAGGCTCGCCCACTCAGGAATCGACGTGCCGAGTGAGTCGATCTGGACCTCGGCGATGGCCACCGCGCAGTTCCTCGGGGAGCAGCGACCCGGCGGCACCGCGTTCGTGATCGGCGAGGCAGGTCTGACCACGGCACTGCACGAGGTCGGCTATACGCTGACTGAGCGGGACCCGGATTACGTGGTCCTGGGCGAGACCCGCAACTACAGCTTCGAGGCCATCACCAGAGCCATCAGGCTGATCGACAGCGGGGCGCGGTTCATCGCCACCAACCCCGATCCCACCGGGTTCTCACCGGACGGCCTTCTTCCTGCCACCGGCTCGGTGGCTGCGCTGATCTCGCGGTCCAGTGGCATGGAACCGTACTACGTGGGCAAACCCAACCCGCTGATGATGCGGTCGGCGCTGCGGGCGATCGACGCCCACTCCTCGACGACGGTGATGATCGGGGACCGGATGGACACCGACATCGTGGCGGGCATCGAAGCGGGACTGCAGACGGTCCTTGTCCTCTCGGGCATCGCGACCGAGGCATCAGCGGGTCGGTTCCCCTTCCGGCCCGGTCGCATCGTCGAGTCGGTCGCCGACCTCGTCGACGGCGTGAGCGTTCCCTAGGACCGTTCGGCGGCGGCTCTGCGGCGGTACTGACGCACGGACACGACCCGGGCCGCGGGCACCAGTGCCACCCAGAAGAAGACCGCCAGAGCCAGGCCGAGAAACGCTGCGCCGACCGACAGCACGAAGATCCCCGAGGTGACGAGACTGCGGGTGGTGATCTCGTGCAACCGGTGGCGGTCAATGGTCTGGGCCACCAGGTTCCGGCGAACCGCGTAGAGCCACATCACCGTCACCACCAGACTCGTCAGCGTGATGCTCGCCGCATAGAAGACGGCAGGGAACCGGTCCTCGTCGCCGGTGGCCGCCGCGAGCACGACAGTCGGGAACGGCAGGAACGACACCGTCATCAGGACCAGGAGATTCAGCCAGAGCAGGCCTGCATCGCTGTGACGCAGGTGCCCGAACATCCGGTGATGGGTCATCCAGAACTGCCCGATGACGAGGAAGCTGATCACGAAGCCGAGCACGTTCGGCCA
Source organism: Actinomycetota bacterium (assembly GCA_046732575.1). Taxonomy (GTDB): domain Bacteria; phylum Actinomycetota; class Actinomycetes; order Propionibacteriales; family Nocardioidaceae; genus JBKPNJ01. Next base: position 20,691 of record JBKPNJ010000175.1, on the reverse strand, counting down.
GAGGTCTCGTACGTGGTGGGCGAGATCATGGGTCTCGTCGGGTACGTCGAACTCGGCCGTGAGCGGCAGCACGAGCAAAGTGATCACGATGGCGAAGACCGCGTCGCTGAAGAAGACCACCCGCTCGAAGCCGAGCGACGGCTCCTCGTCATTGTTCACGGCGGTCTATCTGACCCGTGTGCCCAACAGCGCGGCCAACCGTCCGCACTCGGCGAGCGGCCCGGCGGCTGACATGCCGGCGAAGAGCTCGCGCGCGCTCTGCAGGGACTCCTCCGCCTGGGGGGCGTCGAGAGCCGACTGGCTGCGCCCGAGGCCGAGTAGCGCGTACGCCTGCTCGAGCACGTTCCCGAACCCGGCCCAGCGCGTAGCGGCATCGGCAAAGCCGTGAGCAGCAGTGGCGTGGTCGCCGTTCGCCTCGGCGAGCAGGGCGGCCACGGTGACCAGTGCATGCTTCCGGATCGGGAGCACCGGGCGGACGTCCCGCGCCAGCGCCGCCCCAAGCTCGGGATCGCCGATCATCACCGCCGAGCGAACCAGGGCCGGCAGGCGTGGCGCGTACTCCGGGCTACTGGGGATCTGACTGATCGCGACGAGTTCCTCGAGCAACGACCGGACGCCGACGGCGTCACCGGCCGCGGCTCTTGTCGCCGCCATCGGGACCGCGACAGCGGCCATGCTGTCGGGTCGGTTCGTACGGCGGGCATGCTCCAACGCACGTGTCGCGACGCGGTACGCCTCCTCTCGCCTGCCTTGCTCGACGAGGCTCCACGCCAGCGCGCTGAGCATCTCATCCACGGTCGGTGCGTCGGCGAAGTCGAGCAACGAGCGGGCTGCCTGCTCTACCTCGAGCAGGGCACCGGTCTCGAGCAACATGTGCAGCATCGTGGACTTCAGCGAACGGCTGAGCTCGAGCAGTCCGCGGGGGCGGACGAACTCTTCTGCCTCCTTGAGGGTCGAGATCGCCGACTGTGGTCCGGTGACCTGCCAGCGCATGATGCCCAGGTTGAGCCACGCAACCGCACCGGTCCTGCTCTCGCCGGCCGCGAGCAGCGCGTCCAGGGCGGCCTCGGCGTCGGTGAGGCCGTTCATGTCACCGAGATAGACCCGTGCGAAACCCCGGTTTGCCAGCGCGCGATGCGGTGGGGCAAGGCCGAGACCGGCGGCGATCTCGACAGCGCGGGCGCTGACCTCGATGGATTCGGTGAACCGCCCACCGACGGTGTACGTCGCGCCGAGCTCGGTGAGAGCGTCCACCAGATCCGCTCCGGGCGGCATCGACTCCAACAGCGCCACGGCCCTGCGGTTGTCCCGCCCGGCCTGCTCTATGTCCCGGGTCAGCAGCGAGAGCAGCATCAGCGCCTGGGCGGTCCCTGGCAGGTCGCCCTGCGCCTCGAATCCATTGACCGCGTTGGCGCACGCCTCAGTCGCCTCCGTGAACCGTCCAGTGCGCTGCGCCGCCCGCGCCCACTGCATCAGGACGCTGGGCCGATCGGCATCGTCCGGCGGGGTGAGCGCCAGTGCCTGGGTCAGCAGCGAGAGAGCCTGGTCCGCGTGCAGGTTCATCGCCTTGTGTGCTGCCAGCAGGGCATAGTGACGCGCCCGCACGCTCAGGGGCTCGATCGCGCTCCTGTCGCCTGTCGCCGTCGCCAGCTCCAAAGCGGTGCCGAGGTGATAGGCAAGGACGTCGGCGGCGTCCTCGACCCGGCCAGCGACCTGGGACTCGAGCCAGGTCGCGGCCGCGGAGTGACGTTCGGCGCGGACGGCGCGCGCAATCTGGGCGTAGGTGACGTCACGCACCAGGACGTGCCAGAAGCTGTACTCGGCCTGTCCAGCCATCGACGACTGCCGCATGGGCCGGACGAGCTCTTTGCGACTCAGCTCATGGAGCACCTGGGCGACCTGCTCGGGGTCACGCCGTCCCATCGTCACCAGCGCGCCACCCCAGAACACGTTGCCGATCACCGCCGCGTCCGCGAGCAGCGCCTTGCGCTCGGCCGTCAGCGTGTCCAGCCGGGCGGCGATCAACGACTGCACCCCGTCGGGGAGGGGAATCTCCGCATCGGGGCGGAGGACTCCGTCGGCATCGAGGAGGTCGGAGTCGCGCAGGCTCCGGACGAACTCCTCGGCGTACAGGGGGTTCCCTCCGACGCGTTCCAGGATCGCCGACTCAGTCGACGCCGGCAGCACGACCCGGTCCAACAGGGTCCCGATCAGCTCCGCTGTCTCGGCGTCGGAGAGCCTTGGTAGCCGGAGCGACAAGGCGTTCGGCATTCCTCCGGTCCAGTTGACGTGCCGCTCCAGCAGCTCCGGGCGCGCCGTACACACGATCAGGAGCGGCAGCCCGGTCACCCAGTCGGCGAGGTGCTCGATGAACTCCAGCAGCACGTCGTCGGCCCAGTGAATGTCGTCGAACACGACCACCGCGGGTCCGGTCTCTGCGAATGACTCGATCAGGCGCCGCCAGGCGGTGAATGACTCCTCGCGGCTGGCGGCCACGCCGGTGTCGATGCCCAGCAGCGGCAGGAGCCTGGCGCGCAGCCACGGCCGCTCTTCGGATTCGGGAAGGACGAGGTCGAGCTTCGACGACGCCTCGTCGGTCCCGTCGGTGTCGTAGATGCCTGCGTGTGCCTTGACGATCTCCGCGATCGACCAGAACGGGCCCTCACCGTACGGAAGGCAACGGCCCTGCCGCCAGGTCACCAGGTCTACTGACGCGTCGATGTGGGCCCCGAGCTCGGCCACCAGCCGCGACTTGCCGACCCCGGGCTCGCCGACCACTGTCACCAGCTGCACCGAGCGCTCGGCGGCCGCCTTGTCGAACGCACCGACCAGCAGGGTCAGATCGCGCGTCCTCCCCACCAGGGGAGTGGTGAGCGAGCGGATGACGTCGACTCCGAGCCGGGCGCGCGGGGCGCCTGCCCGCCAGATCACCACCGGCTGCACCTTGCCCTTGACCGAGACCGGATCCAGCGGCTCGTACTCGAACACCCGCATCGTCGCGCGATACGTCGCATCTCCCACCGCAACCGCACCGATCGGCGCCGCGGTCTGGATCCTGGCCGCGGTGTTCACGACGTCACCGGTGACGAAGGACTGACCGGCCTCCGGGCGGGCGCCGAGAGACACCACGACCTCGCCGGTGTTGACGCCGATGCGAACCTGCAGCGGGCCGGACGTAGTGGCGGACGCGTCGCCGGTCAGTGAGTCCAGGATCCGCAGACCGGCCCGGACCGCCCGCTCGGCATCGTCCTCATGGGAGACGGGCGCTCCGAACACCGCCATGATGGCGTCGCCCGCGAACTTCTCCACAGTGCCGCCGAAGGCCTCGATGGTGTGCTTGAGCAGCTCCTGGTAGGGCATCAGCTGAGCCCGCACGTCCTCGGGATCGGCCGACTCCGAGGCGGCGGTGAAACCCACCAGGTCACAGAACAGGACGGAGACGATTTTGCGTTCCTCCGCGGCACCGGGGGGCGCACCCAGCGCGGCACCGCAGAACGGGCAGAACGGGAAGTCGCCGGGCAGCTCCCTGCCGCACGTTGCGCACCCGGCCATCTCGGGAGTCTACGGGGCTGGGTGGGCTCGGACGGGCGCCGGCGGACCGGCGCAGCGGTGGTCGCGCCGAAGTCGGTGAACCGCGGCACGGCGTGCTCCGTTCTACCGCCGAAGGCGGGCTATCCGGTGACGGAGCTGTCACCGGACCGCGACCGTGCGAGGAAAGGGAGACGTTCCATGCGTTATCACGCGGAGTCGCTGGGAAGCGTCGGTCGATCAGGCCTAAGGATGATCTCGCTGATGGCGACGGTGTGCCTGATGGCGGCCGCGCTTGCTGGGCCCGCCACGGCGGGCAGCAATGCCTCAGGCCGCACGGCAGTCGGCGAGCAGCACCGGGCGGGCACGTTGCTGAAGGCGAACCTCTCCGGCGCGAAGGAGACGCCGCCGGGCGGAGACCCCAACGGGCACGGGCACGTCGCGATCAGGCTGCACCCGGCGAAGGGGAAGGTGTGCGCCAACGCCCGCTACCGCGGGATCGGCACCCCCAACGCGGCTCACATCCACCGCGGTGGACCCGGCGTCGCCGGCGACGTCGTCGTGGACCTCACCGGCTCGGTGACTGGCGGCGCCAAGTGCGTCAACGCACCGCGCAAGCTGATCCATAAGATCGCCCGTCACCCAAAGCGGTACTACTTCAACATCCACACCGGTGCGTTCCCGTCCGGCGCGATCCGCGGGCAGCTGCACCGGGTCTAGGTCGTCGAGGCAGCGGGTCAGCGGCCCCGCCCGGATCCGGAACCGCTGACGTCCGCAGGCTGCAGAGGCGGTGGCGGCCCGGTGATGGCGCAGTAGCGCCGCGCCGGGGCCGTCGGCCGTCCAGGTACGGGTGCGTGGGACGGGATCGAGAACCAGGACAGGACTCCCGCGAAGCCGAGGAGACAGGCGCAGATCAGCATCGACGTCTCGTAGGCCGGGGCGAGCGCCGCCGGGTCGGTGAGACTGGTGCCGAGCCCCGATGCCAGCGGCAGGATGGCCACGGCGAGCAGCCCCGCGGTCCGGGCGACCGCGTTGTTGACGCCGCTGGCGACTCCCGCGTGCCGGTCGTCGGCCGCGGCAAGCGCTGTCGAGGTAAGGGGCGCGACGGTGAGGGACAGCCCGAGGCCGAGGACGATCGCCGCAGGTAGCACGTCGGCGAGGTAGACGGCGCCGGCCCCGATCCGCGAGAGCAGCACCAGGCCGAGCGCGCAGACCAGTGGTCCCACCGTCATGGGGATCCGCGGCCCGATCCGGGTCGCCAACCCACCGGCACGCGCCGACAGCAGCAGCATCAGCACGGTGACCGGGAGCAGTGCGGTTCCGGCCCGCAATGGGGAGAACCCGGAGACGACCTGCAGGTTGACCACGACCAGGAAGAACACACCACCCAGAGCCGCGTACATGGCGAACGTCACCACGTTGGCGGAGTCGAAGACGCGCGAGGCGAAGAGCTCGAGCGGAAGCATCGGGTACGTCGTGCGCCTCTCGACCTCGACGAACCCCGCCAAGCCGGCGAATCCGACCGCGAGGGCGCCGAGGACGCGGATGTCGGCAAGACCGTACTCCGGCCAGCTGGTGAAGCCGTAGGTCAGACCGGCCAGCCCACAGGCTGCCAGGAGCGCGCCGGCCACGTCGACGCGTGTGCCCGCGCTGGGATCGACGGACTCGGGCACATGCCGGAGCGTGACGGCAACCACCAGGGCCGCCAACGGGAGGTTGATGAAGAAGACAAGACGCCAGTTGCCCGCCTCCACCAGCCATCCCCCGAGGAAGGGACCGGCCGCTCCGGCCACCCCGCCGAGGCCCGACCACGCCCCGATCGCCTTCATCCGATCCTGCTGGACGAACGACGACTGCAGGATCGCGAGGGCTCCCGGAGTGAGGAGCGCACCGCCGACTCCCTGCAGCGCACGGGCTGCTATCAGCGTGGCGATGTTGGGCGCGAGCCCGCACAACAGCGACGCCAGCGAGAACCAGACGACCCCGATCGTGAAGACGCGACGGCGGCCGAACCTGTCACCGAGCGAGCCCCCCAGCAGAATGAACGAGGCGAGGGTGAGCGTATACGCGTTGATCGTCCACTGGAGTCCTGACGCACCGCCCCCGAGGTCTGCTGCGATACTGGGGAGCGCGATGTTGACGACTGTCGCGTCGAGGAACGCCATTCCGGATCCCAGGACCATCGCGAACAGCGTCCAGCGACCGGTCGGCTCGGCATAGCGGATCAGCTCGGCGGCTTCGTCCCGGCCCGCCGCCGCCGTCACGGCTGGGCCGCCGCCCGCTCGGTGAGAGGCAGGCGGACGACGAAGCGGGTGTCTCCCGGCTCCGACTCGACGGAGAGATCTCCGCCGTGTCGCACGACAACGATCCGGTAGGAGATGTCCAGCCCGAGGCCCGTCCCCTGCCCGACCGGCTTGGTCGTGAAGAACGGCTCGAAGATGCGTTGGCGGAGCTCCGCCGGGACACCGGGGCCGGTATCGCCGATCTCGATCCGCAGCCGGTCCCCGTCCCTGGAGGTTCGCACGCTCAGCGTGCCGTTGCCGTCCATGGCCTGGATCGCGTTGTCGATCAGATTGGTCCAGACCTGGTTGAGCTCACCGGCGTAGACCGGCACCGGCGGAAGTGTCCGGTCGAAGTCGGTTGTCACGTGAATGTGCTGCAGCTTCCCGCCGAGCATGACCAGCGTGCTCTCCAGGCCGGCGTGGATGTCGACCCGCTCGTGCGGTGACCGGTCCATGTTGGAGTACTGCTTGGCGGCAGCGACCAGCGTCGAGATGCGAGTGACGGAGTCGGTGATCTCGGCGAGGAGCAGCTCGGTCTCCAGGGTGTATGCGAGCCACCGCAGCGCGCCCTCCAGGACGTCGCCCGGCGCGCCGTCGGCGATCTTCTCCAGGAACTCCGGGGTCGTCCCAGCGCCGACGAAGATCGGCGCCAGTTCCCAGCCCCCCGACACACCGCGGTCGTCCAGCCAGTCGTTGAGCTCCTCCTCCCGCTGAGACTCCTCGACGGCTGTCAGCCTTGGGGCCTGAGCGACCGTCTGGACCGCTTCCTCCTGGACGTCCACCAGCAGCTCCAGCAGTCGCGGATCGAGCTCGTCGTGCGCGAGCATCGCGAGCTTGTGGCGCATGCCCGCCACCCGGTCGCGCAGTGTCGACGTCGCACGGACCGCGGCAGCGGCGGGGTTGTTCAGCTCATGGGTGAGCCCGGCTGACAGCGCGCCGAGCGCGAGAAGATGCTGGCGCTGACCGACGATCTGCTGCGAGTTGCGCATGCCGAGGAGCAGGCCCTCGAGCAGATGGATGGCCATCGGGAACCACTTCCGCATGGCCCAGGCGAAATCGTCTCCGCGCAGGACGAAGCACCTGGCGTTGGAGACGACACGCACGGTGGCCGTGTAGACCTGAAGGTCGCTGTCCTCGACGTAGCTCTGCATCGCGCCGGCATAGACGCCCCGCTGGTCTGTCCGGACGATCTCGACATCGTCGGGACCGACCCGGCGGCTGAGGGTTATCGTCCCGCTGAGCAGGAAGATGATGGCCTCGGCCGGGTCACCCTCGTCGAAGATGGTGTGGCCGCTGGGCAGCTCCGCCACCCAGCCGTGCTCGGCCAGCCACTGCAGCTGGTCGGGTGACAGGCTCTCGAAGAGGAACAGCGTGCCCAGCTCTGCCGGTGACAGGGTGCCGGTGCGCGTCATGACCTCGGGTCCGCCGGCGCGGGCATCCATCGGTGTAACCGCAGGGACACCTCCGGAGGTGCTCATGGCGCGCCCAGGTAGCGGTGCACGAGCGTCACTGCCATGGCGCCTTCGCCCACCGCCGAGGCGACCCGTTTGACGGAGTCGGCCCGCACGTCCCCGGCGACGAAGACTCCCGGCACGCTGGCCTCGAGTAGCCAGGGGTCACGCTCGAGCGCCCATCCGTTCGGCCGCCGACCGTCGACGGTCAGCTCAGGTCCGGTCAGCACGAAGCCTCGGTCGTCCCGCTCGAGTACGCCCGCCAGCCAGTCGGTGTGCGGGCGCGCGCCGATGAAGATGAAGAGGTGGCCCGTCTCGACGCGCTCGCGTGCCCCGGACCGGATCTCGCGCAAGGCCAGCGACTGGAGATGACCGTCTCCGAAAGCCTCCTCGACGACCGTGCACAGGCGCACCCTGATGTTGGCGGCGTCGCGCAGCTGCTCGATCAGGTAGTGAGACATGCCGCGCTCGAGGGAGTCGCCGCGCACCACCAGCGTCACCGAGCGTGCCATCCGCGCGTAGAACACAGCCGCCTGGCCGGCGGAGTTCGCTCCGCCGACGATGAAGACGTCGGAGCCCCTGCATTCGTCGGCCTCGGTCGAGGCCGATCCGTAGTAGACACCTCGTCCGGAGAGCTCGGCGATTCCGGGTGCGTCGAGCTCGGTGTAGGAGACTCCGGTCGCCACGACCACCGAGTGGGCCGCGACATCGCTGCCATCGGAGAAGGCGACCACGCGCGTCGGCCCGGCCGCCCGGAGGGCGGTGACGTGACGGGTGGTGAGGATCTCCGCGCCGAACTTGGTCGCCTGGCGACGAGCCCGATCGGTCAGCTGTGCCCCGGAAACGCCATCGGGGAAGCCGAGGTAGTTCTCGATTCGCGACGACTGTCCGGCCTGACCGCCGGTGGCTTGCCGCTCGACGAGCAGCGTGCGCAACCCCTCCGACGCGGCGTAGACGGCGGCACCCAGCCCCGCCGGACCGCCACCGACGACGACGAGGTCGTAGAAGTCGCTGTCGGGGGTCGTCGACAGCCCGACCGCACCGGCCAGCTCCGCCGTCGACGGGGCGACCATCGTGTCGCCGTCCGGCGTGACGACCACCGGGAGGGTGTCCGCCCCGAGGCCGGCGGCCAGTAACAGTCGGCTGCCCTCAGCCTGGTCGGAGGCCAGCCACCGGTAGGGCACCGCGTTGCGGGCCAGGAAGTCCCTCACTGCGAACGACGGGGCTGACCAGCGGTGGCCGATCACCTTCGTCTCCACCACCTCGACGTCCTGTTCGGCGGAGTAGGCGTCGATCATCGCGTCGAGGATCGGGTACAGCTTCTCCTCCGGGGGCTCCCAGGGCTTGAGCAGGTAGTGATCGACGTCCACGACGTTGATGGCGGCGATGGCGGCATCGGTGTCGGCGTACGCGGTGAGCAGCGCCCGACGGGCGCGGGGAAACAGGTCCATCGCATCCTCGAGGAACTCGATGCCGTTGATCTCCGGCATCCGGTAGTCCGCCAGGAGCACGGCGACCCGACCACCGCGCAGCTTGAGGTCTCGCAGGGCGTCCATCGCCTCTGCGGCGGAGCTGGCCCGGACAACGCGGTGACTCTCGCCGTACCGGCGCCTCAGGTCCCGTGCGACGGCGCGGGAAACCGAGGGGTCGTCGTCGACAGTGAGCAGGACCGGCTTGCTGGAGCCAGGGATGCCGCCGTCGGTCAGCACGCGTCGATCCTCAGGGATGGGTGAACGTGGGCTGGTCGGGAACGGTGAACGCGACCTCGTCGACATAGCACCACCACCACTCCTCGCCCGGCTCGAAGGACGAGACCAGCGCATGTCCGGAGGCCCCGCTGTGAGCGCTGGCGTGCTTGTTCGGCGAGGAGTCACAGCAGCCGACATGTCCGCAGTGGCGGCACATCCGCAGATGCAACCATCGCCCGCCCACGCGCAAGCAGTCCTCACAGCCGGACGCGGACGGCTGTGCCGCGGAGTCGACCTCGTCGAGGTGCACGCACGTGTCATCCAAGGGAGTCTCCAGTTCGCGGTCGTTGCGGGCTGAGGCGGTGACGTCTCCGGTGAACCTTAAAGGTACGCGGGCGATGCAGCGCTCCCTAGCGAAGTGGGACGAAGCGGTAATGACCATGTCGACGTACGCTGAACCCGCCACCTCGGTGCTTGCGCACGCTGCACAACCGGCCGGCGACCGGCACCACCATCACCGCGTCGTCGCCGAGCTGCCCGATCAGTTCCGCGGGCATCTTCCCGGCCTCCGCCGACACAAGTATCCGGTCGAAGGGTGCATACTCGGGCAGTCCGAGGACCCCGGGGGTGGCCTGGTGGATCTCAACCCACGGCTGCGCAAGTCGGCTGACGTTCTCCCGGCTCCACGCGACGAGCTCCTCGAGGAGCTCGACGGCGTGAACATGCCCGTTCGGCCCCACCAGGTACCCGAGCAGGGCCGACGTCCAGCCCGAACCGCTGCCGACATCGAGCACCTGGTGCCCCTCGGCGACCGACAGCAGGCGCAGCATCGTGGCCACCGTGCTCGGTTGTGAGTTGGTCTGCCCGAGGCCGATCGGCAGCGGCCGGTTCTCCCGGACCTGGCTGCGATACTTCGGACGCAGGAACCCGGCCCGGTCAACGGCGGCGAAGGCCTCAGCGACCCGATCCCTGTGCCGAGGTCTCATCGGTCGTCCGGCTTGGCATCTCCCGATGGTCCCACGTCGCTGCCCGGTGATGCGTCATCAGTCGCGGCGCCGAGGGATCCTGCCGAGGCAATGACCCAAGCGCGGGTGGAACGGCCGGGAAGAGTGATCCGGGAGGACGCGCGAGCCGTTCTAACAGAGAGCGGTGTTGACTTTATGCCCTTGCCTCTTCTATCGTCCAGTCTAGAGTTTTTTAGAATGCGGAGGACAATGTGACGGCCGAACGCTGGGAGCACGCCACCATCCCGCAGGTCCGGACGAGGCCGCTTCGTGTCCTGCACGAGGCGGACCGGGTGGACCTCGGTCGGGCGGAGCGTGCCGCCGCCGATTTCCTGTCCGCCCTCGGCATCACCACCGAGTCCGAGTCCATGAGCGGCACTCCCCGCCGGATGGCGCACGCCTACGCCGAGATGCTCACTCCGCGCGCGTTCGAGCTCACCACCTTCCCCAACGACGAGGAGTACGACGAGCTCGTGCTGGCCCGCGCGATCCCGGTGCACTCGATCTGTGAACACCACCTGCTTCCGTTTCTCGGCATCGCCCACGTCGGCTACCTGCCCGGTGAGCGCATTCTCGGGCTGTCCAAGCTCGCGCGAGTGGTAGAGATGTTCGCCCGCCGGCCGCAGGTGCAGGAGCGGCTGACCAAGCAGATCGCCGACTGGCTGCAGGCTCAGCTCAGACCCCGTGGGGTCGGCGTGGTGATCGAGGCGGAACATCTCTGCATGACAATGCGCGGTGTACGGGCCGGCGGCACCGACACCATCACGTCCACCCTGCTCGGCGCCTTCCGCGAAGATCCACGGTCGCGCGCCGAGTTCCTTGCGCTCACCACGTCACCGCGGCCTGCATCGGAGGGCGCTCGACGTGCCTGATGGACTGACCGGGGTGACCCGTGTGAGCGCAGACCCGCAGCTCGCCCCGCGCGGAGGCACCCGCCGCCGCGCGACCATAGCTGCGGCCCCACAGGTCAGCACGAGCAGCCTGCCGTTGAGGTCGGTCCCTCAGCTGGCGGGTCGCCCGGGCGGGCCGCTGCGCCTGGGCGCGCGCACGTTCGCCGCCGACGAGCACGTCGTGATGGCGATAGTGAACCGAACGCCCGACTCGTTCTACGACCGCGGTGCCACGTTCGCCTCTCAGGCTGCGATCGCAGCGGCGGAGAGAGCGGTGGACGCCGGAGCCGCCATCGTCGACATCGGCGGGGTCAAGGCCGGTCACGGTGACCCGGTTTCCATCACCCAGGAGATCGACCGCGTGATAGAGGTGGTGGCGGCCGTCCGGGCCAGTCGTCCGCTGGCGGTGATCAGCGTCGACACCTGGCGTGCCGAGGTGGCGCAGGAGGCGGTCGCCGCCGGAGCCGATCTCATCAACGACCCGTGGGAAGGCCACGATGACCGGTTGAAGGCGATTGCCGCGCGCACCGGCTGTGGCCTGGTCTGTGCTCATGCGGGACATCTGCCCCCGCGTACAGACCCGCACAACCCGCGCTACGCGGATCTCCTCGCCGACGTGCTGTCCACAGTGACCAGCCTCGCCACCGACGCCGTCGAGGCGGGTGTACGGCCCGACGGCCTCATCATCGATCCCGGTCACGACCTCGGCAAGACGACCCACCAGTCGCTCGAGCTGACCCGACGTCTCGACGACCTCGTCGCGACGGGGTGGCCGGTGCTGGTGGCGGTGTCGAACAAGGACTTCATCGGCGAGACCCTCGACCAACCGGTCGACCAGCGGTTGAGCGGGACTCTCGCCGTCACCGCCGTCGCGGCCTGGTTGGGCGCTCGGCTGTTCCGTGCACACAATGTCCGCGAGGTGCGTCAGACCCTCGACATGGTTGCGTCCATCCGTGGTGACCGACCACCCAGCCTGGCCCGCCGAGGGCTCTTCTAGCGGCCCGTGCCCTCAGGCCGAATGGCCAGGCGACAGGTGCCGCACATCGCGGAAGCTGAGCAGCCGTCCCTGCCCGTGGTGCCCGGAGTCGGGCATGGCGTAGCCGCCGCTGTCGTGCCCGGTGATCGGCTCCAGAACGAAGCCGGTGTGGTCACCGTACTCAGCGAGGTCGACGATGCGGCCGACGAACCAGCTGGTGGCTTCGTCGAGGATCGCTGCTCCACCGGGCCCTCGCTGCCATCGGCAGTGCCGGAACTTGTCGATGTCGTCGCCGGTACGGCTCCCGAACAGCTCGGCCAGCAGCAGCCGGTCCGCGCCCAGAGTGTGCACCGCGAGGCTCCGGGCCGACTTTGCGACACCGAAGGTGTGGTTCTTGTTCGACAGGAAGACCACGAACCGGGACGGGTCGATCGACGCCTGACTCGTGAACCCGACCAGACAGCCCGCGCGTCGGCTCGCGCCGGTGGCCGTGACCACGAACATCGGGTAGTCCAACGGCGCCAGGAACTCATCGAAGCCGCTCACCTCGGCTGCGTCCTCACCGGCTCAGCGGCTCCGTCCAACAGGTCCACACGGGAGGACAAGAATCGTCGTTCGGCGTCGTTGGTGCAATAGCTGATGGCCTGCCGATAGGCGGTCACGGCCTCGCCGCTGCGACCCAGCCGGCGCAGCAGGTCCGCTCGGGCAGCGTGAAGATAGTGGTAGCGCGACAGGACCGGATCCGCCATGAGCTGCTCGACCAGAGGCAGGCCGGCTTCCGGGCCGTCGCGCATTGCCACCGCAACCGCACGGTTGAGCGCGACCACTGGGGTTGCGCTCATGGCCAGCAGCTGGTCATAGCAGTCCACGATGGCGTCCCAGTCGGTGTCCTCCCAGCGCGCCGCGAGACCATGCAGCGCGGCGATCTCGGCCTGCACCGCGTACGGTCCCGGGCGGTGGGTGCGTCGTGCGCGGGTCAGCAGCGCCAAGCCCTGCGTGAGGAGCTCGGCATCCCAGCGTGACCGGTCCTGATGCTCGATGAGCACCGGAAGTCCTGTCTGGTCTACGCGAGCCGGCCGCCGGACATCGGTGAGGTGCAACAACGCCGCCAGCCCGAGAACCTCCGGCTCGTCCGGCACCAGCTCGGTCAGCGTCACGGCGAGCCACAGCGCCTCCTCGCAGAGGTCCCCGCGCATCAGCATCTCCCCGGTTCCGCTGGCATGGCCCTCGGTGTAGACGAGGTAGATGACGGAGAGCACTGCAGTCAGCCTGTCGGCCAGCTCATCGCGGGCGGGCACCGAGAAGGGGATGCCTGCGGCGGCGATCTTGCGCTTGGCCCGTCCGATTCGCGCCGCCATGGTCGCGGGCGGAACCAGGAATGCCCGAGCGATCTGTTCGGTCGAGAGACCCGCGACGGCTCGCAGGGTAAGGGCTATCTGGGCTTCGATGGCCAGGGACCGGTGGCAGCAGCCGAAGAGCAGCGCGAGCTCGTCGTCGACCAGTCTCGAGGGGTCGGGGTCCTCCCACGTGTCGGACCGGGCGAGTGCTGGCATGCGGGCGGCGAAGCGCTGCTCGCGCCGCAGCCGGTCGACAGCGCGGCGCCGCGCCGTAGTCGTGAGCCACGCGCCTGGACGCTCGGGCACGCCGTGGACCGCCCAGCTGCGGACGGCCTCGGCGAATGCCTCCTGGGCGGCATCCTCCGCGGCGTCAAGGTCGCCGAGGTCCTGCCGGAGAGTGGCGACCACGCGGACCCACTCCTCGGCGAAGACCCGGGCGACCTCGGACTCGGTCACGTCTGCTGGGGGAACTCCATGATCGGCCTGACCTCGACCGAGCCGTATGGCGCAAGCGGGCATCGGGCCGCCCACTCGATCGCTGCGTCCAAATCGGGCACGTCGACGATGTAGAAGCCCCCGAGAACCTCCTTCGTCTCCGCGAAAGGGCCGTCCGTGGTGGTCGTCCGGCCGTCCCGGACCCGTACCGTGGTCGCGACGGTGCCCGGCTGCAGCGCTTCACCGGCAGTCATCCCCGCCGACGTGGCCAAGGCCTCGCTGTATGAGTACCACTGCTTCATCTCATCCGCCTGCTCCGAGCTGTCCTCCTCCGGCCCGGCGGTGGGGTCGGAGTAGAGCAGGAACGCGTAGCGCATGGCTCCTCCTTCTCGAGCTTCGAGCCGGTCTCCATCTGACCGGCTTCCTGTCAAGACGTCGAACAGGAAGCGGTCAGATCGACAGATGTCCCTCGATTGAGGCAACGGGGAGAAGCCTCGGCGAGGTTCATTCTGCCGCGCGCCCAGCGTTACAACTCGCTTGCGATCAGCGCGCGGGGAGTGTATCTGTAGTCGAACAGACCTCCGGAGGCGATTGGCTCTATGCAATCCCCCTCAGAGCAGCAGCCGGATGGGGCGCCTCCGCGGGACACACCGGCCAACGAGCCTCGACTGCCGCGCTTCACCGCCCGGCTCCGGCCCCTCGTCGACGCCGTCGCACGCATCCGCGCGAGCATTCATGCCAAGCTGCTGTTCGGCTTCCTGACCGGCGCCGCGCTGCTGATGGCGATGGCGGTCCTGAGCCTGGTCGTGATCGGTCAGATGAACGACCGGATGGAGGTGCTGAACGCGCAGGCCACAAAGGTGGACCAAGCCCGGCAGATGCTCTACGACATCACCGCACAGAGCCACTACCGGGCGATGGCGATCCTGAGACACCTCAAGAACCCGGCCGAGGCCGACGACTGGAACGAGAAGGTTCTGGGCAAGAAGGCGGACTTTCTGAGCCTGCTCGACGGCCTGAGACAGGACGACCCGACCAACACGGCGTTCTACGACGAGCTCGCAGCGGCGAACCGGAAGTATGCCCGGGCGAGTCAGCAGGTGCTGGATGAGTTCAACGACGGTCGTTTCCGGGCGGCCCGACGGGACCATCTCGAACAGGAGCATAAGCAATCGCACGTTCTCGAGGATCTGCTGGCCAACTGTGACCAGGGCCCGGATCACTACCGCTGCTCGCCAGCCCTCGATGGTGTTCCGTTCATCACCGCGGCGACGGCCGGGATGGCTGATGCGCGGGACGACTTCAACTCGCTGCACGACACGCTCCGCAATATCGTGCTCGCATTCTCGGCAGTGAGCGTGCTGTTGGCGCTGCTGCTCGGCTTCGCCCTCTCATGGGCGTTCATCCTGCCGGTGCGGAAGATGGAGGGAGCCCTGGCGCGGATCACAACGGGGAGGTTCGACCAGCGGGTGCACGTGCCGAACCGCGATGAGTTCGGCAAGCTCTCGCACGACCTCAACAGCACCAGCGAGCAGCTGGAGCATCTGTTCGAGAGCGAGCGCACGCTGGCCGAGCGGCTTCGCGAGACGAACGCCTCGCTGACCCGGGCGAGCGAGGCGAAGTCCAGGTTCCTGGCCAGCGTGAGCCATGAGCTGCGCACTCCGATGAACGCGATCCTCGGTTTCACCGATGCTCTCCTGGCCGGCGTCGACGGGCCGCTCAACCAGGACCAGACCGAGTCGTTGGGGTGGGTCCAGCGCGGTGGCCGTGATCTTCTCGGCCTGATCAATGAGATCCTCGACCTGTCCAAGATCGAGGCGGGAAGGCTCAGCCTCGATCCGCAGCCGTTCGACCCTCGAGATCTCGTCGAATCGGTCGTGGCGCAACACCGCTCGCTGGCCGCGCAGAAGCGGTTGGAGTTCGGCTGGCGCGACGAGGGGGCACCGGCGGAGGTGGTGCTCGACCAGCAACGTGTCCGTCAGATCCTCGTGAACCTGCTCGGGAACGCGCTGAAGTTCACCGACGAGGGCGAAGTCGAGGTGGTGACCGCCGGCGCAGATGACGGATCGCTCCTGGTGACCGTCCGGGACACCGGACCCGGCATCGATCCCGGACAGCGCGAGGAGATCTTCGAGGAGTTCCGCCAGATGGAGCCCGGCGCCGCCGGCACCGGCCTCGGCCTGGCGATCAGCCGGCGACTGGCCAGGGCGATGGGCGGCGATGTCACCGTCGACGGCGGGCCGGGGCGAGGGAGTGTCTTCTGCCTCCGGCTGCCGCTCGACTGTCGCGCCGCTCCTGCCGGTCACGTCAGTCCGGGCGAGGATGGTGAGTCCCTCGCGGGGCAGCATCTGCTGCTCAGCGTGGACGACGACCCGTCGGTCGCCCCCCTGTTGCAGAAGATGCTCGCCGGAGACGGCTATCGCGTCGTCACCTCCGGCAGCGCCAGCGGAGCCGTTGACGATGCCCGGCGGCTGCAGCCCGCGGCAGTCCTTCTCGATCTGCTGATGCCGGGCCGCGACGGGCAGGACATTCTGCGAGAGCTCAAGTCAGACCCGTTGACCAGCAGCATCCCGGTGATCGTCGTGTCTGTCGTCGACCAGTCGGAGGTTCCAGAGGGTGCCGACGCACATCTGCGCAAGCCGTTGAACAGAGCCGCGCTGCTCAGCGCGCTCGAGCAGCACGCCCCGAGTGGGGCGGCGACGTAGGTGGCGACGATTCTGCTGGTCGAGGACACACCGGCAAATCTCGCGCTCGCAAGCAAGCTGCTGCGCGCAGCGGGGCAGGACGTGTTGACGGCTGAGACGGCCGCCGACGGAATCGCGCTCGCCCGTGAGCGTCTGCCCGACCTGGTGCTGCTGGATCTCGGACTTCCTGACATGAACGGGTGGGATGCCCTGCGGGAGATCCGGTCGTACGACGACACCGCGGCCCTGCGCGTGGTCGCCTTCACCGCTCACGCGATGGTGGGTGACCGCGACCGGGTGCTCAATGCCGGGTTCGACGGGTACCTGAGCAAGCCGATCGACTTCACCACCTTCGCCGACAGCGTCGACGACCTTCTCCGGCTAGGAGCAGCGGCTGCGGCACCGGAGGTCGATGTCGCATCGACGGCTGAGATCAGCGTGCCGCAGGCAACACCCCACGTGTCCGTGGGGCGTGAGCGACCTTTGATCCTCGCCGTCGACGACGAGCCGGCGAACCTCGCGCTCCTCCGCAAGCTGCTGAGGCACCAGGGGTACGACGTGGTCGAGGCCGTTGACGGCCGCAGCGCGCTGGCTGCCATCGCCGAGCACACGCCCGACCTGGTCTGCCTGGACGTCATGCTGCCTGACCTGGACGGGATCGAGGTGTGCCAGCGGCTGCGGAAGCAGACCGAGCACTCGGGCCTGCCGATACTGCTCGTCACCGCCCTGAGCCGCCCCGAGGACAAGGCCCGCGGACTCGAGGCGGGCGCCAACGACTTCCTGTCCAAGCCGTTCGACGAGATCGAGCTCGCGGCGCGCGTGCGCTCGCTGCTGAGGACGAAGGCACTGCAGGACCGGCTGGTGGATCTGCTGGG
Source organism: Actinomycetota bacterium (assembly GCA_046732575.1). Taxonomy (GTDB): domain Bacteria; phylum Actinomycetota; class Actinomycetes; order Propionibacteriales; family Nocardioidaceae; genus JBKPNJ01. The sequence goes on along the minus strand of JBKPNJ010000175.1, from coordinate 3,541 downwards.
ACGCTATGTCAGCGACAGCATCGCCGCGGAGGTGCTCAGAGACCCCTTCGCGGTATCGCTGGGAGGTGACCGGCGGCAGGTATCGACGTTGTGCGCCGACGTGCGCGGCTACACAGCGCTCGCCGCGCAGCACACCCCCGAGCAGGCGCTTGACCTACTCAACCAGTACCTCACGGTCGCCACCGACGCAGTCGAGAGCCACGGCGGCACGGTAGGCGACCTTCTCGGAGACGGCGTGTTCGCCTTCTTCGGTGCGCCGGTGCTGCACTCCAACGATCCGGAACGTGCCATCCGGGCCGCACTGGACATGCAGTCGGAGGTGATGCGGCTGGAGATCCCGACGATGCCGGGGATACGACTGCAGACAGGCATAGGGATCACCAGCGGCACGGTGATCGCGGGCAACATAGGCTCCGAGCGGCGGATGCACTACGCGGTGGTGGGCGACCCGGTCAACGTCGCCGCCCGGCTGCAGACCGCCGCCGGTCCCGGACAGGTTCTCATCGACGAGCAGACGCACGAGGCGGTCGACGACCTGGTCACGGCTCAGGATCTCGGCAGCCTGCGATTGGCCGGCAAGTCAGACTGGGTGCGCACCTTCAATGTGACCTCGCTGCGGGCGGCCTAGGCGCGTTCGGAGGGTATCGAGTCGAGCTCGGGGGAGCGCCCCCCATGTCGAAGAGCCCGGCCGTAAAGGGCGAGCGCCGGCAGCAGCAAGGCTCCTCCCGCAAGGAGGGCCGCACGCAGGGAGAAGACCGTGCCAAGAGCACCGAGGGCAGGCCCCCCGATCACCTGGCCCAACGCGTCGGACTGCCCCGAGATCGATATCACTGTCGCGCGGACGGTGGAGTCGCTGATGTTCTCGTTCACCCAGGTCATGAAGACCGGATCGATCAGCGATCGGGTCAGGTAGTAGAGCCAGAAGGTCGCGAGCGCCGCCCACAGCAGTCCGGTTACCGCGAACCCCACAACGGCGACGCACTGCACCAAGGTGAACAGGAACAGCAGTCGTGTCAGCCGCGCTCGGTCGGCTCGCTCGACCTGCCGGATGAGCACCTGCGACGCGGCCAGGCCGATCACGGTCGAGCCCGCGCCGAAGATGCCGAACCACACCACCGGGTCGAGTGAGCCGAGAGCGGGCAGGCCGACGTCCCGGATCATGTGCGCCTGCCAGAGCCGGTCGAAGCTCTCCGTCGATGCGCCGGCGAAGAATGCGATGCCGAAGATCAACATCAACAGGGGGCTCATGCTCACGTACCGTCCGCCGCGAGCAGCTGTTGTGCGCAGCTCGCGCACGGCATTGCCCCGGTCGGCTCGCGGGCGGCGCTGGAAGCCGTCCTCTGGCATCACCGCGGCCGCGAACGCGGCGAAGCCGATCGCGAGGACGCCGCCGAGCATGATCGCTGAGGACAGGTCCACGCTGGCCACGGCGACACTGACGCCGATCCCGGCCAGTTCCCCGATGTAGCCCATCTGCTGGCCGCGGACGAACAACCGCCCGACCGCTGCCACACCGACCTCGTCGGTGATCCACGCCTCGTTCGCGCCACTGGTGAACGTGTAACCGAATCCCCACGTCGCGTACCCGCCGAGGATGACGGGGAACGAGTCGGAGGCGCCCACGATGATCATCCCCAGGCCCATCACCGTCCAACCGACGATCAGCGACAGGCGCCGGCTGTAGGTGTCGGCGACGACGCCCGTCGGGATCTCGAAGACCAGGATCGTCAGCTCCATCACAGTGCCGACGAGCACGAGCCGGAAGGGGTCGAGCCCGACCTCGGTGACGAAGTACACCGCGGTGACCGTGAACGAGATCGCCCACGCAAACGCCAGCCACAGCGCACTGGCCAGATAGACGGTGCCTGCTGAAAGCCGTTCCAACCCTGCTGACTCCTTAGGCGGTTCTGATCGGGACGCCAGCCTGCCATCGGCTGTTCGCAGCGGACCATTGGTTTCCGGCCGACCCGGCGCCGGGGCGTCGGGCCGCGTGGTGGCCCGGCGGTGGTGCGGCGAGTATCTTCGGCGGCGATGGGTGCGGACTATGAGTTCTTCACGACCTGGCGTGTCGCCGGGACCGTGGAGCAGGTCAAGACGGTCCTGGCCGACGCCGAGTCCCTCCCGCGCTGGTGGCCGTCGGTCTACCTCGAGGTTCGTCTGCTGCGGGAAGGCGGCGACGACGGTGTGGGCCGGGCGCTGAGGCTGCACACCAAGGGGTGGCTCCCATACACGCTGCGCTGGGACCTGAGCATCACCGAGCCGATCAGCGACCGCGGGTTCGCGCTGTCCGCGGCGGGTGACCTGGAGGGAACCGGTCGCTGGACCTTCGAGCAGGACGGGCCGGAGGTGGTCATCACCTATGACTGGCGGATCAGTGCGACCAAGCCGCTGCTGCGACGGCTGAGCTGGCTGCTGCGGCCGGCGTTCTCGGCCAACCACCGGTGGGCGATGGCACGCGGCGAGGAGAGCCTGGCCCTGGAGATGCGCAGGCGGCGAGCCAGCGGCCGGATCGCACGTCATCCGGTCCCATCGCCGCCGGCGGCAACGTTCCGGGCCCTGCAACGTCGTTAGCGGAGGCCGGCACCGTCGAGTCTTGGAGGCCTCGCTGTCTCGTACGCCGACCCGGTCGGTAGCAACTACACTGCCTGTAGTAGTACGCCTACTTCGAGGAGCGTCCCCTGCCCGCCCAAGACCGAGTGCGCCGGCGCGAGCGCGGCGCTCTCGAACGTGAGGTGCTCGCGACCCTGGCTGCTGCTGGTCGGCCGTTGACCCCCGCTCAGGTCCTGTCCGAACTCGACGCCGGGCTCGCGTACACCACCGTGATGACTACCCTGGCGAGAATGGCAGGACGCGGTGTGCTGGACCGCCGCCGCGTCGGTCGCGCATATGCGTACTCGCCGGTACGTGACCCGGCCACCCTCACGGCGCGACGCATGCGGCGCCTACTGGACACCGACACCAACCGCGCTGGTGTGCTGGCACGATTCGTCGCCGAGCTCGGCCCCGACGACGAGAAGGTTCTGGCTGCCCTGCTCGAGGAAACCACCGACACCGCACCCCCGAAGGCATAGGACTGTCGTGTACGTCGCCGTCGCCGTGTCCCTGCTGACCAGCCTCCTGCTCGGCATGACCGCGGGCCCGTTGAGCCGGCGGCTTCAGCCCGCCGACACCGTGCGGCTGCTCTCCGTGGCCGGCCTCTGCGCGTCGCTGGCCACCTGCTTCTCCCTGTCGGTGGTCGCGTTCGGTCAGCTGGCGCAGATCCCCTGGCTGGCGCGGGCTGGCCACTGATCGACGGCGGTGCTGCACGCGACGAATCCCGACCCGGCCCTGGTGGGCCCTCCTGCGGTCGCGGCCGTGGTGCTGCTCCTCGGCGCGGCTGGCGTGCGAGCCGTTGTCGCGGTACGCGACCTGTGGCACGCGCAGCGGGCATGTCGTGAGCTCGGAGGTGACTCGTCAGGCCTCGTGGTGGTCGATGACCCGCGTCCCGACGCCTACACCGTGCCGGGGGTGCGCGGACGCGTGGTCGTGTCGAGAGCGATGC
>JBKPNJ010000174.1:0-12770 GCA_046732575.1 Actinomycetota bacterium | reverse complement strand
GCGAGGGCGTGTCCGAGTGGGCGCAGGTCGCCGAGGGGTATGGGGTCGATGAGCGCGGTGCCCGCGCCGGCTCGTCGCACCTGAACGAGGTACGCGCGCGGCGAGTATCTGTACCCAGACGCCCGCTCCGCGTCGACGGCCACCGGACCTCGTGCCGAGGCGAATCTGGAGACGGTCTCGCTGAGCACGTGCGCCGACTCGATGACCGGTGGAAGCCCGTCACGGAGCTCGAGGAGGGGTGCAGAGGGTGGTGCGGGTGGATCAGGGCCGTTCGCTGGCGCCGTCACGTCAACGGCCACGCTGCCCGCGACGACTTGGCATCACGACGACACCGGCGGGGACGGGTGGCAGTCCTGCTGCCATGCAGAGGAGCTCGCCCCATGCCTGGGCATGCGGTCCCAGATCGCCATTCGGCGTCCACGAGGCGCGAATCTCGATCTCGGCACTCGGGGGCTCGTCGGCCATGCCGCCGAAGCTCTCCGAGGCGACCCTCGTCACCGTGCCGCTGGGGGCACCGAACTGCGCGCCATGGGCATCCAGGGCGTCGGTCAGCCAGGTCCAGCCCACAGCGGCGAGCAGCGGGTCGGTCACCATCTCCGGATCGATCTGCGCACGGGCGTACGCCACGCAACGGAAGGTGCCGTTCCATGCGTCATTGCCGGCAGGATCATGAAGGAGGACGAGCCGGCCGTCACCGATGTCCTCGCCACCGACGGTGACATCGGTGCTGATCGCAGCGGCGAACGGCGCGATCCGTTGCGGCGCAGAGATCTCTTCGCACATCAGTTCGGGGCGCAGTCGCGCACCGCGCAGCTGGTCGACCGCCACGCGGAAACTCTCCGGGGGCTCGTCCAGCTCCTTTCGCGCCGCCATACCGCGATCGTAACCCTGCCGTTCCGGCGCGCAGGACGCCACGCCGCCGGCTCGTGCGAGGATCGGGGTGTGTCGACGACCGCTGATGAACACCGGGTCGACCGGCCGCCGCTGCACGACTCCGCGCTGCTGCGTGCCTGCAGGGGGGAGCCGGTGCCGTACACGCCTGTGTGGTTCATGCGCCAGGCCGGTCGTTCCCTCCCGGAGTACCGGGCGCTGCGCGAGTCGACGTCGATGCTCGACGCATGCACCGATCCCGACCTGGTTGTCGAAATCACCATGCAGCCGGTCCGCAGGTATGCGGTCGATGCCGCGATCCTGTTCTCGGACATCGTGCTGCCCCTGCGCGCGGTCGGGGTCGACCTCGACATCGTGCCCGGTGTCGGGCCGGTGATCTCAGCGCCGGTACGGACGCTCGCCGACGTCGAGCGACTTCACCCGCTCGCCCCTGACGACGTGGGCTACATCACGTCGGCGGTGCAGGCGCTGGCCCGGGAGCTGGGAGCCACACCGCTGATCGGGTTCGCCGGCGCGCCGTTCACGCTGGCCTCCTACCTGGTCGAGGGCGGACCGTCTCGTGACCTGCTCAAGACCAAGGCGCTCATGTACGGCGACCCGGCCCTCTGGCATGCGTTGCTGGAGCGGCTTGCCGACATCTCGACCTCGTTCCTGAGAATCCAGGCAGCGGCCGGGGCAAGCGCGCTGCAGCTGTTCGACTCATGGGCGGGAGCTCTCGGCCCCGCCGACTACCGCAGGTTCGTGCTACCCCATTCGCGCGCAGTGTTCGAACGGACTGCCGATCTCGGCGTTCCGCGCATCCACTTCGGCGTCATCACCGGTGAGCTGCTGGCGCCGATGGCGCAGGCCGGCCCCGAGGTGGTCGGCGTCGACTGGCGCGTACCGCTCGACGTCGCTGTCGAGCGCATCGGTCCGGGGCGCGCCGTCCAGGGCAACCTCGACCCGGCCCTGGTTCTGGCTCCCGTCCCGGCGATGGCGGCCGGGGCAGCCGATGTGCTGCACCGGGGCTTATCCGCCGCCGGCCACATCTTCAATCTCGGCCACGGTGTGATTCCGTCCACCGACCCTGGCCAGCTCGCTCACCTGGTCGAGTTCGTCCATCAGGCGAGCCGGCGTTGACGCCGCTGGTCGCATCGAGGTCAGGAATAGGCTTCGGTACGTGACATGCAGGCACTGCGGTGAAGAGAACACGGCGACCGCCAGGTTCTGCGCCCAGTGTGGCCATGCATTGACACGAGCGTGCTCCACCAGTGGGGCACATGTGCGTCCGGGCCAGCGGTTCTGTGGCCTTGCGGGTTTCACCCCGCTGAGCGAGGCGCGGGACCCGGAAAGGGTCCGTGAACTGGTGTCGCGCAACTTCGAGGTGGGCAGGTCCACAGCGTTCGGGGCCGCCCTCACGGCCTTCCGTGAGCTCGGGTCTCCCTACCACCTGGCGATCGGCCTGCTCGACTACGCAGAGCATTTGCAGGCGATCGGTGCGCCAGGAGTCGAGCTGCCGGCAACCGAGGCCGCGGCCATCGCCGCCCGGCTCGGCGCCAGGCCGCTGGTCGACCGAGCGCAACGCCTTACTGCTTCACTTACTGAGGCCGCACACCAAGGGAGGTTGCATGCAGTGCCGGACGTGCGCGGCCGACAACCCCGCTGACAACAGCTTCTGTGAGCAGTGTGGGACCCCGCTCGCGGATGCAGGCCCGTCATGCGGAGCACCCGCACGGGTGGGCAAGCCCTTCTGCGGCAAGTGCGGAGCCACACTCAGCGGGCTGCCGCCCGACGAGGAGACGGCGGCCACACCTGTGGGCATCAGGGATGAGCCGCCGACGATGTTGCCGCTGGCCGAGCGGCGGATCTGTTCCGTGCTGTTCTGCGACCTGGTCGGCTTCACGGCATTGAGCGAGGTGCTCGACCCGGAGGAGGTCCGTGAGCTGCTTTCCCGATACTTCGAGGTGGCCCGGACGGTGATCGGCCGGCACGGCGGCCTGGTGGAGAAATTCATCGGTGATGCGGTGATGGCGGTGTGGGGCACGCCGACCGCGACGGAGGAGGACGCCGAGCGAGCGGTTCGTGCTGCGCTGGAGCTGGTGGATGCCGTGGCTCACCTTGGCGAGGAGGCGGGAGTGGGCCAGATGGCCGCCCGGGCCGGCGTGGTGACGGGCCCGGTCGCCGTCACCGTCGGGGCGACCGGGGAGGGCATGGTCGCCGGTGACGCGGTGAACACCGCCGCCCGGGTGCAGACCACGGCACAACCGGGTGCGGTGCTGGTCGACGAGGGGACGTGGCGGGTGGCGCGGGCAGCGATCGACTTCGCTTCAGCCGGCGACCATGCCGTCAAGGGCAAGGCAGAGCCGGTCCGGCTCTGGCGGCCGGTGCGCGTGCTGTCTGGTGTGGGTGGCACCCAGCGGGTGGACGGCCTCGAAGCACCATTCGTGGGTCGTGACCCTGAGCTGCGACTGGTCAAGGACCTGTTCCATGCGTGTGCGGAACGCCGTACGCCGCGCCTGGTCAGCGTCACGGGAGTAGCCGGGGTCGGCAAGTCGAGGCTGGGCTGGGAGTTCGAGAAGTACATCGATGGACTCGCTGACCTGGTGGCGTGGCACCGGGGGCGGTGTCTTTCGTACGGGGACGGTGTGGCGTTCTGGGCGTTGGCGCAGATGGTGCGCCAGCGACTCGGCATCGCCGAGGAGGACTCATCGGCGGTGGCAGGCGCGAAGCTCGCCGCCGGTCTTGAGGACGCCCTCCTCGGCGATCCGGAGGAACGGTCTTACGTCAGTGCGAGGCTCGGTCAGCTCCTTGGCGTCGGCAGCGGCGTGGTGGACACCACACTGCCGCGGGAGGAACTGTTCGCCGGATGGCGGTTGTTCTTCGAGCGACTCGCCCTCGCGCGGCCGGTCGTGTTGCTGGTCGAGGACCTGCAGTATGCGGATCCGGGGCTGCTGGACTTCCTCGAGCATCTGCTGGACTGGGCCCGCGACGTACCGATCTTCGTGCTGACCCTGGCCCGGCCCGAGCTGGAGCACCGGCGTCCCGGCTGGGGTGCCGGACGTCGCAACAGCACGACGCTGAGTCTTGACGCTCTCGACGACACAGCGATGGACCGGCTGCTGGACGGCCTGGTCCCGGGAATGCCGCCAGCCGCGAAGTCTGCGATCTCAGCCCGAGCCGAGGGCATTCCGCTGTATGCGGTCGAGACGGTGCGGATGCTCATCGACCGTGACGTCGTGCAACCGATCGAGGGGATCTACCGGCTGGTCGGCGATGTCGGTGACTTGGGAGTGCCGGCGACGTTGCAGTCACTGCTGGCGGCTCGTCTCGACGCCCTGGAGCCGGCGGCGCGGTCCCTGGTCGCCGACGCCGCGGTCCTCGGCGGCAGCTTTCCGGTGGAGGCGCTGATAGCCGTGAGCGGCCAACCGGAAGCTGATGTCCGCCGTGAGCTCGCTGGGCTGGTGAATCGAGAGGTGCTGGGAGTACGGGCGGATCGACTCTCACCGGAGCGAGGGCAGTACGGCTTCGTACAGACCATGTTCCGGCAGGTGGCCTACGAGACGTTGTCGCGGCGGGAGCGCAAGGCCCGTCACCTCGCGGTCGCCGCTTATCTGGAGACCGCGTTCGCCGACACCGGTGACGAGATCGCTGAGGTCGTCGCGGCGCACCTCCTCGAGGCGCTGCACGCGGTCCCCGACGATGCCGACGTGGACGACATCCGGGACCGTGCCGTCGTAACACTCACGCGCGGGGGCGAACGCGCTGAACGCGCCGGCGGCGCGAGCGCAGCAGCGGCCTCTTACGCGGCGGCAGCGGACCTCCTCTCCGGGCTTGGCACCAGGACTGCAGAGCACGACGCTGCGGTCCTGTGGGAGCGAGCGGGAAAGAGCGCGACCAGCGCCAACGACCTCTCGGCGGCCCACGCGCTGTACACGAGGGCCGCCGAGACGTACGCGCGTCACGAGGCTCACCGGGACGCCGCCCGCGCCAACATCGGGGCGGCGACCGCTTTGCGGCTGCTGGGCCGTCTCGACCAGGCACGCTCCCTGCTGACCGATGCCCTCACCGTCCTCGAGGCGGCGCCCGACGCCGCGACCGTCGATGCCCTGGGTCAGCTGTCCGCGCTCGAGGCTTTCGCCGGCAACGCAGTGCAGGCAGACCGCCTGTCCGCCGCGGCACTGGCGGAGGCGCAGGCACTCGATTCTCCCGGGGTGAAGCTGTGGGAGCTCTTCACCACTCGGGGGATTGCGCACTTCATGGGAAACCGGCACGCGCAGGCGATGGCCAACGTGCGGGAGGCGGTCGTGCGGGCGCAGGCTTCGCAGGACGGTCATGGCGAAGGTCGCGCACTTCTCAATCTTTCCAACGGAATGCTGGACGTCGATCCGCGGACAGCTGCCGAAGCCGCCGCCGCTGCGGCGATGCACTGCCGGCGGGTGGGTGATGCGGGAAAGCTGGCGGTGGCGACGGAGAACCTGATTCAGGCCCTGCTGCTGACCGGGGACTGGGATGAGGCCGAGCGGATCTGGACCGACGTCGACCCGCAGACTCCGCGCAACTTTCCTCCCTACTCCGCGATGTTGTTGAAGGCTCTGCGCGGCGACCAGGATGGGCTCGACGCCGTACTGTCCACCAGCGACATGTGGTTCGACACCCAGGATTCGCAGGACCTCGCGGCCGCGGCGGCCGGGCTTGCCGTGGCGGCGGCATTTCGCGGGGCTTCCGACGAGACCCTGATCCAAGCCAAGCGCTCCCTCGACGGTAGCGGTGACATCGGGCTCTTCGGCGACAGCTGTCGCTGGGCCTGGCCGGCGGCGGCGGACGCCGCCTTGGCCCTTCAGGACGGGTCAGAGGTCCTCGGGCTGCTCGACTGGCTGGACGACCATCCACCGGGGCATGTGCCGCTGCTTTTGCGGGCGGAGCGGCTCCGCATCAGGGCGCGGTGGCTCGCGGTCCAGGGCGACCCGGAGGCTGGACCTGTGTTCGAGTCCGCGCTCAGGGCGTTCAGAGACTTCGGCTCTCCTTATCACGTCGCCGTCGGGCTCGTTGACCACGCGGAGTATCTCTTGGCGACGGGTGAGGACCAGGCAGCGGCGTCGCTCGCGCTGGAGGCCAAGGCCATCGCCGAGAGCCTGGGGGCCAAGCCGCTGCGCGGTCGAGCCGCGGCGCTGACCGGTTCGGGACAGCCTGCGGACACCCCTGCCGAGGCCGCGATCGCCGATTAGCCCAGGCTCACGCGTCGGCAGTGGGCGGAGTCGGCGAGGGCGCCGGGGTTCGGCGCCGACGTGACGCGCGCGCGACCAGGGCAATGGGCAGCCCGACCAGGATCAGCAGGGTCACGAACGGCAGCACTGCGCCGCTCACCGTGGCCAGCGCGGTTGCCGCAGCGCTGAGCGCGTGCCAGCCAGAGCTGAGCCCGGCCAGGAAGCCATCTGTGTCGGCGGCCTTCTTCGTCGCGGTGGTCTCAGGTGAGAGCAGCGTAAGGCTGATGGTGGCCAGCGACGTCTGGTCCGCGAAGTATGCCTGGCGCGCCTCGAGGGACTCCAGGTCGGATTCGCGGGACGACAACTCGCTCTCGAGGCGGATGACGTCGCCGAGATGCTCGGCCCGTCCGAGCAGCAGCCGGATCCGGTCCAGGGCGTCCCTGGCACTGCGAACTCGGGAGTTGACGTCGATGACCTGACCGGTGACGTCCTCGCTGCTGCGGTACGACGACTCCAACCGGCCCAGCTTCGACAACTCGCCGAGGACGTCATCGAAGCTTCGCGACGGTACACGTAGCTGCAGGGTCGAAGTCTGCGGCGAGCCGTTCTTGTCCGCCTGCGTGCGCTCATCGGCGACGAATCCGCCAACGCCGGTCGCGGCCTGTTCGGCGGCGTTCAGGGCCCGGCCAACGTCGTCAGCTCGCACCGTGAGTTCGGCGTGTGAGATCACCTGCCTGTCGATGACCGCCGTCGGCACGATGTGCGCGTCGGACCCCGACCTCTCTGGCAGAGAACCCGATCCTGCGGTTCCTGCCAGGTCGGCACTGTGTGCGGCTGCTGATCCGCCGGACGTCGCCTTGTCCGCGTTCTCGGAGGCGGCGGAGCAAGCGGCCAAGCCGGCGATGCACGTGGCGGCCAGAACAGCCGCTAGGAGCCGCCTGGTGGTCTCAGGAGCTGGAGGGAGCGGAAGGTTCAGGCGGGGTGACACGGGCGCGCTCCTCTGTCCGGCGGGTGGCGATGGGACGCTCACTCCGCGCAGGACGTTCCGACCCGCGGTCACGACATGGTCACGACTTTGGCAGGCTGGCGGGATGCCCAGCGGTCCGCACCGGCACGTCGTGGTCGTCGGTGCCGGTATCGCCGGTCTGGCTGCGGCTCACCGGTTGCGAAGTCAGCTGCCGGGGCTGGCGGTGACCGTGCTCGAGGGCTCGCCGGTCATCGGCGGCAAGCTGCGCGTCGGTGAGGTCGCCGGCGTGGTCGTCGACCTGGGAGCCGAAGCCATCCTCAATCGCCGGGATGAAGCAGTCGGCCTGGCCCGCCAAGTCGGGCTGGGAGACCAGCTGACTCATCCCACCCGCACGGACGCCGCGGTCTGGACACGAGGTGACCTTCGGCCTCTCCCTCCGACACTGATGGGCATACCCGCGGACCTGAGGCTGCTGAGACGCAGCGGGGTGCTGTCAAGCGCTGGTCTGGTCCGCACGCTCCTCGAGCCGTTGCTGCCCGGGCTGCATCTGGAGGAGGACGTGTCCGTCGGCAATCTGGTCACCAACCGGCTCGGTCGCGAGGTCACCGCCCGGTTGGTCGAGCCCCTGCTCGGCGGTGTCTACGCCGGGCACGCCGACGCCCTGTCGGTGCACGCGACGGTCCCAGCGCTGATGGCGGCGGAGAGGCACCGGACGATCGTGTCTGCTGCCCGGCAGATCCGCCGGGCGCGGCAGGGGTCGTCCGCGCCGGTGTTCGCGGGCATCACCGGTGGAGTCGGCCGGCTCGCCGGCGCGGTTGCCCACACGTCTGGTGCGCAGGTGCGAACCGAGGCGATGGTCCGGGAGCTGGTGCGCCTGCCGGGTGACCGCTGGCGGGCGGTCGTCGGCTCGACCCGATCGCCTGAGGCTGTCGACGCGGATGCCGTGATCCTGGCCTTGCCAGCCACGGGAGCGAGCCGACTGCTCCGGAAGGCCAGTCCGGCAGTTTCGACACAGCTCGGACGCATCGAGTACGCATCGGTCGCGATCGTGACTGTCGCCTTCCCCGCGGACTGTCTCCCGGCACCACTGCCAGGTAGCGGCTTCCTCGTACCCCCAGTAGACGGGCATTTCATCAAGGCGGCGACGTACTCCTCTGACAAGTGGGCCTGGTTAGCCGCGCGCGCGGGCGACACCGTGATCTGGCGCTGCTCGGTTGGCCGGCACCGCGAGGAGGCCGATCTGCAGTGCAGCGATCGTGAGCTGGTTGCTCGGGCGGTGGCGGATCTCGGCTCGGCCACCGGTCTGCGTGGACCGTTGATCGATCACTCGGTCACCCGCTGGGGCGGTGCTCTGCCGCAGTACGCCGTCGGCCACCGGGACCTGGTGGCACGGGTCCGCGATCTGGTCGGCGGGCTGCCCGGGTTGGCGGTCTGCGGGGCTGCCTACGACGGGCTCGGCATACCAGCATGCATCGCCTCGGCGGAGCAGGCGGTGACCCGGGTGCTGCACGACCTGGCCACCCGGAAGAATGACCCGCATGAGTGAGCAGGCGAAGCGGCCGAACGCGGGGAAGATCGCAAGGGACCTGAACGCCGCGGTCCGGTACACGATGTGGTCGGTTTTCAGGGTGCACCAGCCGCTGGGGGAGATGACCCGCGACAAGGTTGCAAGCGAGCTGCAGACGCTGATCGATCGACTGTCCGACGCTGACGTCACCATCCGCGGCCTCTACGACGTGGCCGGGCTGCGTGCCGATGCGGACGTGATGGTCTGGTGGCATGCCGCAACGAGCGACGCGCTTCAGGACGCCTACCACGACCTGCGCCGCACCGAGCTCGGCAGCCGGCTGGCGCCGGTCTGGTCCCAGCTGGCCCTGCACCGGCCCGCGGAGTTCAACAAGAGTCACGTGCCGGCGTTCCTGGCCGATGAGCGGCCCCGCGCGTACGTGTGCGTCTACCCGTTCATCCGCTCCTACGACTGGTATCTGCTGCCGGAGGAGGAGCGTCGCTCGATGCTCGCCGAGCACGGGCAGATGGCCCGCGACTTCGCCGACGTCCGGGCCAACACGGTCGCGTCCTTCGCGCTCGGCGACTACGAGTGGATTCTGGCCTTCGAGGCAGACGAGCTGCACCGCATCGTCGACCTGATGCGTCACCTGCGTGGCAGCAGGGCCCGGTTGCATGTCCGTGAGGAGGTGCCGTTCTACAGCGGACGCCGACGCAGCGTTCAGGAACTGGTGGACGCGCTGCCCTGATCGACGCCGTCCCACTCGGCTGTCGGGCCTGCGGTCGGGCTCAGCCAGCCTGCCGGCTACGACTCTCGGCCGGCTCGAGAGTGAGGCTGATCGAGTTGATGCAGTAGCGCTGGTCGGTCGGAGTGTCGTACCCCTCCCCCTCGAACACGTGGCCCAGGTGGGAGCCGCAGGTGGCACAGCGCACCTCGACCCGCTTCATCCCCATCGAGACATCCTCGACGTACTCGACTCGATCCTCCGCCAGCGGCGCGAAGAACGACGGCCAGCCGCAGTGGGAGTCGAACTTCTCGGTGGAGCGGAACAGCTCGGCGTTGCAGGCCCGGCAGCGGTATACGCCCTCGGTCTTGGCATCGGTGTACTCGCCGGTGAAGGGTCGCTCAGTGCTCGCTTTGCGGAGCACTGCGTACTCCTCGTTGCTCAGCTGGGCGCGCCATTCCTCGTCAGTCTTCACCACGTCGTAGGTCATGCGCACAGCCTACGGAGAACTCGCCGCCAACCGAAGTCGACGTGGCGCACATGCTGTTGCCACCGCCCCAGGTCCGGCCGAGCCGCGGCTTCCTCGCTGGAACGGCTTCAGCGCCGGTCCGATGGCAACTACGGTTGTCGACATGCCTTCCCCAGCCATCGAGGTAGAAGCCGGCGGTCGAGCTGTCCGCGTGTCCAACCCCGACCGGGTGATATTCCCCGCCGGGACGGGGTCGGCAGCGGTGACGAAGCGCGAAGTCGTCAGCTACTACCTCAGCGTGGGCGCGGGAATCATGCGGGCCCTGATGCGGCGGCCGACCACGCTGCAACGACACCCTGACGGCATCGAAGGAGAGGCGTTCTTCCAGAAGCGTATGCCCAAGGGCGCACCGCCCTGGGTGGAGTCTGCGCGGATCGCGTTCCCGAGCGGGCGGTTCGCCGACGAGGTCTGCCCGCTCGAGCCCGCGGTCGTGGCGTGGGCGGCGCAGATGGGCACGATCACGTTCCATCCCTGGCCGGTGCGGCGCGAACGGCCCGACAGTCCCGACGAGCTGCGGCTCGACCTCGATCCGCAGCCCGGGACAGACTTCGCCGACGCCGCCCGGGTGGCAGGTGAGGCGCGGGCGCTGCTCGAGGACCTCGGCTACCGCGGCTTTCTGAAGACGTCCGGTAATCGGGGTCTTCACGTCTACGTGCGCATCGAGCCGCGCTGGACTTTCACCCAGGTACGTCATGGCGCGATCGCGTTCGGCCGGGAGCTCGAACGGCGGATGCCGAACGCCGTCACGACGAGCTGGTGGAAGGAGGAGCGCGGCGCGAAGGTGTTCGTGGACTACAACCAGAACTGCCGGGACCGGACGATCGCCAGCGCGTACAGCCTCAGGCCACTGGCCGGTGCACCAGTCTCCACACCCCTTCACTGGCAGGAGCTTGCCGACGCCGACCCTCGCGAGCTGACCCTTCACAGCGTGCCCAGGCGATTCGCCGAGATCGGCGACCCGCACGCGGAGATCGACGACGTGGAGCACTCGCTCGAGCCGTTACTCGACATGCACGCAAAGGACGCGGCCGCCGGCCTCGGCGACATGCCGTACCCGCCGGAGTACCCGAAGATGCCCGGCGAGCCGCCACGCGTCCAGCCCAGCCGAAAGAACCCTCTGAACTGGGAAAACGCGGAAACAGAGTCATAACCACGGGGGCACAATGCTCACGGGCGCAGATCCGCGAATGGTTCTCGGCGCTGGAGCGGTTGCCGGACCAGAACATCTGCCGACAGCGCAACCCGCTCTAGTGGTCGACCCAGACTCCGGCGAGCAGTCCCATGAACAGCCCGACGACGACGATCAAGGCCCAGTTGGCGCTGAGGTCCGTCGGGGTGCGCCTCCCGGATCCCTCCTCCCGACGTTGCCGCCCGTCAAGGAACAGGACGATCAGCAGGGGCGCGCCGATCGCGAGCAGGTAGCCGGTGGTGCTCTCGATGGTGAAGAAACCTAACAGCGCCACCGCGGCAACTCCGACGCACACACCCCAGGTGCGGGTGATGCCGTCAATCCGCGTGGCCATCATGGCGTCACCGTCCGGGAGGGCCGCCACACGCCGCCATAGCAAGGGCCTTGCATGACCAGCTCCAACCGGAAGCCCGGTCGGGCTCCCTCGTAGAGTCCTGCCACGCCGGGGCCTGTGAGCGCAGGTGCCCGGTCCAAACTGCCGTGGCCGATGTGATGGTGACAGTACGCCTAGTCACCGCCCCTCGTGGTGGAAACACCCAGTGCCACACCGTTCTCAACCTGCGGCCGGCTAAGGGGCCCGCGTCAGGTCACCAAGTCGGCAGACTAGTTCGCCCGTAGCGGTCCCGAGGGATCGTCGGTTGCGATCGGGTCGGCGTGCCGGTGGACGACCCTCCAGTCGCCGCCTTCGCGCCTGAACGTGGTCGTCACCCGCAACTCGAACGGCGTGATGTCCTTGCTGTCGCCGATCCTGGATTGCCAGCGCTCGACCTCAAGGATCGTGGCGAGATCGTCGGCCACGTAGCGGGCGAGTTCATCGAAGCCGGTGACCTCGCCGTCGCGCATCCGTCCAGAGGCGTATTCGAGCGCCTGCACGATTGCCTCCCGCCCGAGTCGTGCCGGACCGAACGGGTTGGCCAGTGTCACGTCCTCCGCCTCCGAGTAGAGCGCCTTCACCGGGCCCGGATCGCCACGCGAGAACTCGTCACAGGCCCGGTGGTAGCGCCCGATCACGCCATCGAGGTCCATTGTTGGATCGTCGCACAGCATCGGGAGGCGAGCACGCCGGGCGCTCCCGAGTTCATAGGGCCGGAGCCGCGATCGTACGAGAACTCATCTCTGCAGGTACAGCCAGATGAGGAGCACATTGAATAGCGCAGCGGTCGCCCAGACGCCCCAGAAGATCCACCAGCCCACTCGGGCTCGCCGGGTCCCGTTCTCATCGGTCACACGGGACCAGCCAATCATCGGACGTCCATTCATGGTCGGCGCCCCCGTCTCCGGCCCGGGGGATAGCCGAGACGGGGGCGCCGCGTTGGCGATCGTGTCGGACCTGGAGGTCGTCCCAACGCTCGCACACGTAGTTTGCAAGGCACCTTGTCACGCCGTTGCGGAACGTCGGCAATCACCTCGACGTCTTACGCTGAGTCACGGGACTCCCTTCGGCGCGCATGCACCCGAGCCGTCACGGGAATGGCCAGCGGCCTCGTTCTACGCTGACGGTGCGGCAGCCTGGTGGCCGCCCCGGACGCGTTGCAGGGAGTCTGCCCGCAAGCACAGCATTGCCACCGCCAGGGCGCCGACGTCGTTGTCGTCCACATCATCAAGAGCGAACTCACGGCCGCCTGCCTGGATGTGCATCTGCGCTCGACCGGCGCTCCCCGCACTATCGAGTCGACGGAGCTGCACGTAGTGCTCCGGCTTATCCGACCAGCTTTCGGTCTCGGAGCAGTGCGTGACCCCGACGTGACCACCCTCGTCGGTGCGAACTCGATGGGAGCGA
>JBKPNJ010000173.1:0-4280 GCA_046732575.1 Actinomycetota bacterium | reverse complement strand
CCCGCAGTGCGATGAGGGTGTCCACCTCGAAGAACCGCCGGTAGTTGAGCACTGCGGCCCTGTCACGCCAGTCGGCGAGCTGCCAGTGCTGTCGCTCGATGGCCGCGCCGAGATCCAGCCGCTCGGTTCCGGCGGCCAGCGGGAGCACGTGGTCGTGGTAGCGGAGAGCCGGCTCACCGGCGACCCGGGCGTGGACGAGCTCCCCGCGGGCCAGCAGCTCTGCGGGCTTGCCGTCGAGAACGGGCAGGCAGAGACGCCCGCCGCGGGCCCCCCAGTCGATGTCGAACCAGCATGCATATGGCGAGCTCTGGCCATCTCGCAGGACGTTCCACAGCGGCTCGTTGAGGTGCTCGGGCGCCACCAGCGCCATGTGGTTGGGGACGATGTCGAGCAGGATGCCGAGACCGTGGCGATGCAGCGACTCGGCCAGGCGGTCCAGTCCGGGGCGACCACCCAGCTCGGCTGAGACCTGACGGTGATCCACCACGTCGTAGCCGTGCATCGAGCCCGGCGCGGCCTGGAGGACGGGGGACAGATACACATGTGACACGCCGAGACCGGACAGGTAGGGAGCGAGCTGCTCGGCGGCCGCGAAACCGAAGCCTGCGTGCAGTTGCAGCCGGTACGTCGCCGTCGGATCGGGCGGCGCCGCTGGCGTCATCCGGACACCTCCCGCTGCAGTACGACGATCGACCGCGCGATGACGTTGAGCGGACTCCCTCCCAGGGTCCGCTTGGGTGGCTGCGCCCTGCCCCTCTGCTGCTTGGGCTCGACCTTGTCGGTCGACAGGACCGTCTCCCAGGCCCGGCCGTACTCCGGATCCGGGACGGTGAAGGTGACGTCCTTGTCGCTGGCGTTGAGGAGCAGCAGGAAGGAGTCGTCGGTGATGCGCTCACCGCGGACACCGGTGCCGAGGATGGCTTCCCCGTTGAGGAAGACCGTCATCGTCGCGATCCCCGCCGACCAGTCGTCGGCATCCATCGCATGCCCGTCCGGTCGCAGCCAGGCGATGTCGGGGAGCCCGTCGTGCCCGTTGGTGCCGGTGAAGAACCGGTGCCTGCGGAAGACCGGATGCGCTGCCCGCAGGGCGGTCAGCTTCGAGACGAAATCGGTGAGCTCGGAGTCGGCGTGCTCCCAGTCGACCCACGAGACCTCGGAGTCCTGACAGTAGGCGTTGTTGTTGCCTCGCTGGGAGCGGCCGAGCTCGTCGCCGTGTAGCAGCATCGGCACGCCCTGGGAGAGCAGCAGCGTGGTGAGCAGGTTTCGCTTCTGCCGGGCCCGGAGCTCGAGTACCTCGGGAATGTTGGTGGGGCCCTCGACGCCGCAGTTCCAGCTGCGGTTGTGGCTCTCCCCGTCTCGGTTCTGCTCGCCATTGGCCTCATTGTGCTTCTCGTTGTACGACACGAGGTCGTGCAAGGTGAACCCGTCGTGCGCAGTCACGAAGTTGATCGAGGCGTAGGGAGCGCGCCCATCGTCCTCGTAAAGGTCGGACGAGCCCGACAGCCGGTTGGCGAACTCCGAAAGCGCATCAGGCTCGCCCCGCCAGAAGTCGCGGACGCAGTCGCGATACTTGCCGTTCCACTCCGTCCACTGCGGCGGGAAGTTCCCGACCTGGTAGCCGCCAGGCCCGACGTCCCAGGGCTCCGCTATGAGCTTCACCTGGGACACCACCGGGTCCTGCTGGACGAGGTCGAAGAACGCGCTCAGCCGGTCGACCTCGTGGAACTGGCGGGCGAGGCTGGCCGCGAGGTCGAAGCGGAAGCCGTCCACGTGCATGTCGAGAACCCAGTAGCGCAACGAGTCCATGATCAGTTGCAGTACGTGGGGGTTGCGCATCAGCAGGGTATTGCCGGTGCCGGTCGTGTCGTAGTAGAAAGCGGGGTTCTCATCGCTGAGCCGGTAGTACGAGGTGTTGTCGATGCCCCTGAACTCCAGAGTCGGCCCGAACTGGTTCCCCTCCGCGGTGTGGTTGTAGACCACATCGAGGATGACCTCGATGCCCGCCTTGTGCAGCCCCCGGACCATCGCCTTGAACTCCAGGACCTGCTCCCCGAGGCCACCCGCGAAGCTGTACCCGTTGTGCGGTGCGAGGAACCCGATGGTGTTGTAGCCCCAGTAGTTCGAGAGTCCCCGGTGCTCGAGTGCGGCATCGGACACGAACTGGTGCACCGGCATCAGCTCGATCGCGGTGACGCCGAGGTCGGTCAGATGCTTGAGCATCACCGGGTGCGCGAGAGCGGCATACGTGCCCTGGATCTCCGGGGGGATGCCCGGGTGGGTCTCGGTGAGGCCCCGGACGTGAGCCTCGTAGATGACCGTCTCGTGGTAGGGACGGCGTGGGAGATGGTCGTCCTGCCAGTCGAAGTACGGGTTGATGACGACCGATGTCATCGTGTGCCCGGCGGAGTCGTCGGTGTTGCGCTTGGTGGGATCGCTCAGGTCGTATGAGTAGAGGGCCGGCGCCCAGCCGATTGCGCCGTCGATGGCCTTCGCGTACGGATCGAGGAGGAGCTTGGAGGGGTCGCATCGCCGGCCACGACCCGGATCGTATGGTCCGTGCACTCGATAGCCGTACCGCTGGCCGGGACCGACGCGAGGGAGGTAGGTGTGCCAGACAAGGGCGTTCCGCTCGAGCATCGGGATGCGGGTCTCCTTCCCGCGGCCGCCGAGCAGGCACAGCTCCACGCCTTCGGCCATGTCCGAGAACAACGCGAAGTTCGTGCCCGCCCCGTCGTAGGTTGCTCCCAGCGGATAGGGCGTGCCCGGCCACTGCTCCATGCGGCTCCTCGTGTCGTCCCACTCATGCGACCGGGCTCGAGCGCGGGAAGCACGCGAGCCCGGCGAACTGGTCAGTGCTCAATCGTCGCAGCAGACACGACGGAACGCGACTTCAGCGGCCGAGGGGGATGCGGGAACGCTCGACCTCATGTATCTTGATATCAAGATAATTGCTCCGACCCGGTCAATCCTGTGCGTCGCCTCTGGTTCACGACTGTTGGAACCTGAGGCTGTCGGCCAAGATGGTGACGACGGTCATCGAGGTCGGGTGCACGAGATCAGAGGAGATGGCTGATGTCCAGCGTCGACAGTTTCGGGGCGAAGGGGTCGCTCGAGGTCAATGGATCGTCCTACGAGATCTACCGCATCTCGGCCGTGGCGGGGGAAGGGCTCGACGTCGACAGCCTCCCGTACAGCCTGAAGATCCTGCTCGAGAACCTGCTGCGGACCGAGGACGGCGCTGATGTGAGCGCGGACGACATCCGCGGACTGGCCGGATGGGACGCGGCGGCCGACCCCAGCGAGGAGATCCAGTTCACCCCCGCCAGGGTCATCATGCAGGACTTCACCGGAGTGCCGGCAGTCGTCGACCTGGCGACGATGCGTGAGGCGATGAAGGACCTCGGCGGCGACGCCACCAGGATCAACCCGCTCGCGCCCGCGGAGCTGGTGATCGACCATTCCGTCATCGCCGACGTCTTCGGCACCACCGATGCCTTCGCCCGCAACGTCGAGATCGAGTACGACCGCAACGAGGAGCGCTACCAGTTCCTCCGCTGGGGGCAGCGGGCGTTCGACGACTTCAAGGTGGTGCCGCCGGGCACCGGCATCGTGCACCAGGTCAACCTCGAGCACCTCGCCAGGGTCGTGTTCACCCGCGAGGCGGGCAAGGTCGACGGCGGCACCGGCGGCGGCGAGCACGATGGGCGCGTCGTCGCGTATCCCGACACCTGTGTCGGCACCGACTCACACACGACGATGGTCAATGGTCTCGGGGTCATCGGCTGGGGTGTGGGCGGCATCGAGGCGGAGGCCGCGATGCTCGGCCAGCCGGTGTCGATGCTGATTCCCCGCGTGGTCGGCTTCAAGCTGTCCGGCGAGCTGCCCGAAGGCGTGACCGCGACCGATCTCGTGCTGACGATCACCGAGATGCTCCGCAAGCACGGTGTGGTCGGGAAGTTCGTCGAGTTCTACGGGCCCGGCGTTGCCGCGGTGCCGCTGGCGAACCGGGCCACGATCGGCAACATGTCCCCCGAGTACGGCTCCACCGTCGCGGTCTTCCCGGTGGACGACGAGACGATCAGCTACCTGCGGTTGACCGGACGGCCCGAAGCGCAGCTCGCCCTGGTGGAGGCGTACGCGAGGGAGCAGGGTCTCTGGCACGACCCGGAGCGCGAGCCGCGCTACTCGGAGTACCTCGACCTCGACCTGGCCACGATCGTGCCGTCGATCGCCGGGCCCAAGCGCCCGCAGGACCGCGTCGCGCTGACGGATGCGAAGGC
>JBKPNJ010000172.1:0-4854 GCA_046732575.1 Actinomycetota bacterium | reverse complement strand
GCGGACGGCTCGAACTCGTACAACGGGTGCACCGCGTCGGGGTCAGGCTTCTCCTCACCCTCCACGACATGGAGCGGCAGCAGCCGGATCACATCGGGCTCCTGGCTCAGCATGGTCCGGAACCGGGTGAACACGACGTGGACCTCATCCACAGCGCCATCGTCCGCGCCGTGCTCGGCTGTGCCGTCCTCGCCGGCGACGAATGCGTCGACCAGCCTCCCACCGACCTCGCGCGCGTTGTCGTAGTCCGGCTTGTCGGAGAAGCCGGTCCACGACTCGATGATCTCCCGCCGGCGGAACCGGTAGTACGCGACGCCCTTACGGCCGCAGACATAGAGGTCGATCTCCTTGCCCTCTGTGGTCAGCTTCTCGCGCAGCCGTTCGGCCTCCTTCAAGACCGAGGCGGAGTAGGCGCCGGCCAGCCCACGGTCGCTGGTGATGACCAGCACCGCCGCCCGCCGCGGATCCTCCTTCTCGGTGGTCAGCGGATGCTCGACGTTGGAGTACGTGGCCACAGCCGACACCGCGCGGGTGAGCTCGCGGGCGTATGGCGTCGCGGCGGTCGCCCGCTGTTGTGCGCGGATGATCCGGGAGGCAGCGATGAGCTCCATCGCCCGGGTGATCTTCTTCGTCGTCTGCGTTGTCCGGATCCTGGCGCGGTACTCGCGCAGCGTCGCCGCCATCAGTCAGCTCCGCTTCTGCCTGACGATCTGCTCCTGCTCGACGTCCTCGTCCGCAAGAGGCTCGACCGCGGGCTCCTTGCCGATGTGGAGAGACTCCCCTTCCCCGGTCTGGAACTCACTGGCGAACGATTGGTACGCCTGGCTGAGCGCGGCATCGGTATCGTCGTCGAACTGCCCCGACTCCCGGATGCCGTCCAGCACCGCGCCGTGCTGGCGCCGCAGGTAGTCGAGGAACTCCGACTCGAAGCGGCGTACGTCGGCGATGGGAACCGGGTCGAGCTTCCCGGTCGTACCCGCCCAGATCGACACGACCTGCTCCTGAACGGGGAACGGGGAGTACTGGGGCTGCTTGAGCAGCTCCATCAGCCTCTGGCCGCGGCTCAGCTGCTGCCGGGAGGCCGCGTCGAGGTCGGAGGCGAACATCGCGAACGCCTCCATCGCCCGGTACTGCGCGAGGTCGACCTTCAGCGAGCCGGTCACCGTCCGCATGGCCTTGATCTGCGCCGCGCCGCCGACGCGGGAGACCGAGATGCCGACGTCGATCGCGGGGCGCTGGTTGGCGTTGAAGAGATCGGAGTCCAGGTATATCTGGCCGTCGGTGATCGAGATCACATTGGTCGGGATGTAGGCCGACACGTCGTTGGCCTTGGTCTCCACCAGCGGGAGCCCCGTCATCGAGCCCGCTCCCATGTCGTCGCTCAGCTTCGCGCAGCGCTCCAGCAACCGGCTGTGCAGGTAGAAGACGTCACCGGGATAGGCCTCGCGCCCCGGTGGCCGGCGAAGCAGCAGCGACACGGCACGGTACGCCTCGGCCTGCTTGGAGAGGTCGTCGAAGACGATGAGGACGTGCTTGCCGTCGTACATCCAGTGCTGGCCGATGGCCGATCCGGTGTAGGGAGCGAGGTACTTGAACCCGGCGGCGTCCGAGGCCGGCGCGGCCACGATCGTCGTGTACTCCAGCGCGCCGGCGTCCTCGAGAGCACCCCGGATGGCAGCGATCGTCGATCCCTTCTGACCGATCCCGACATAGATGCACCGAACCTGCTTCTCGGGGTCGCCGCTGTCCCAGAACTCCTTCTGGTTGATGATCGTGTCGATGACCACAGCACTCTTGCCGGTCTGTCGGTCGCCGATGATCAGCTGCCGCTGGCCGCGCCCGATAGGCGTAAGTGAATCGACGGCCTTGATACCTGTTTGCAGCGCCTCATGGACACCCTTGCGCTGCACGACTGATGGCGCCTGCAGCTCAAGGGCACGCCGGTCGCTCGTCTCGAGGTCACCCAGACCGTCGATCGGCTTCCCCAGCGGGTCGACCACGCGACCGAGGTAGCCGTCGCCTACCGGCACGGACAGCACCTCGCCGGTGCGGCGGACGGTCTGGCCCTCCTCGATCCCGGAGAACTCGCCGAGGATGACGACACCGATCTCACTCACGTCGAGGCTGAGGGCGAGCCCCAGTGTGCCGTCCTCGAACTCCAGGAGCTCGTTGGCCATGACCGACGGCAGGCCCTCGACCCGAGCGATCCCGTCCATCGCCTGGGCGACGATCCCGGTCTCCTCGCGGCTTGCCGCCTCGGGCTCGTACTCCGCAACGAAGCGCTTGAGGGCGTCCCTGATGTCTTCGGGTCGGATGGTCAGCTCGGCCATGTGGTTGTCCCTGCTTCCCTGAGTGCTGCTCGCTGTCTGTCGGGTGGTGCTGGTCTGCGGCCGGCGCTGGCTGTCCGGGGGCCTGTCGTGGTGTCGATCGCTCAGCCCGCCAGCCTGCGGCGCGCGTCCTCGAGTCGGGTGGCCATCGTGGAGTCGACCACCTCATCCTCCACGACTGCCCGGACGCCGCCCAGGACCCGCGGGTCCACGATGACGTTGAGCTGGACGGACTTGCCGTACTGGTCGGCGAGAGCCTTGGCCAGACGCTGCTCGTGCTCCCGGCTCAGCGGGGCCGCCACGTGGACGGTGGCCACCAGCCGGTCCCGCCGCGCCGCCGCTATGCGCTGGTAGTCCGCCAGCGCGGTCAGGAACGAACGATGCCGGCCGGCGACGGCCTCGGCCAGCAGGAGCTGGGCCGGCTTGCTCGCCTTGTCCCTCAGCAGGCCGTCGAGCAGCCTGCGCTTGGCCGCGAGCGGCGCGGTGCGATCACCGAGGACGTCGCGCAGCCGCGGTTCGGCCTCAACGATGCGGGCGAACCTGAACAGCTCGTCCTCGAGCTCGTCGAGCTCGTCGTCGCGTTGCGCCTGCACCACGTGCGCGGTCACACCGGCCTGCTCGAGCGCGTCCGCGAGGTCCCGCATCGCGTTCCAGCGCCGGGACACGGCGACGGTCACCAGCTCGAGTGTTGGCTCGGAGACCTTGTCCTCCAGCACATCTCGCAACAGCCCGGCCTTGCCTGCGTCGTCGATCGACGAGTCGGTGAGAATCCGGCGCAAGGTCGGCTCACTGTCGAGGGTGTCTACGACGCCGAACAGCTCGTGGCCGAGGGCCTCCGGGTCGCCGGAGGTACCGAGGGCGTCGTCCACCGCGGCGAGCACTGCCGCCAACGACTGGGCGGACACACCTTGCATCAGCGCGCCCCTGACGTGTTCGAGGCCCGGCTGGCCCCATCCTGGGATTCCAGCTCCGCGATGAACCGGTCCACCGTCCGGCTCTGCCGGTCGTCATCCTCCAGCGACTCGCCCAGGATGCGCTCGGCCAGCGTCGTGGCGATCGACCCGACCTCGGTGCGCATCTGGTGCATGATCTGCTGGCGTTCGGCCTCGAGTTGGCTGTGCGCGTGCGCGAGGATCCGCTGGCCCTCGGCGCCTGCCTGCTCCCGCATCTCCGCGATGATGGCCGCACCCTGCTCGCGGGCATCCTCGCGGATCCGTGCGGCCTCCTGGCGGGCGTCGCTGAGGGCGGCACGGAACTCGGCCTCGGCCTGCTCCGCCCTGGCCCTGGCCTCCTGGCTCTCCTCGAACTGCCTGCGGATCGACTCCTGCCGGTCGGCCAGCGCCTTGTTGATGGGCGGGATGATGTAGCGCGCCACCACGAACAGGAGGACAGCGAACGCGACAAGCTCGGCGAAGAAGGTGCCGTTCGGGATGAGGAAGTTGCTTTCCGCGAGAGTCGTCGTAGGCATCTGCATGATTCCCGTCTGCTACGTGTCTGCTGCTGGCCGGCGCCCCACGTCGCGTCCTACTTGCCGAGGACGAAGACGAACAGCGCCATGAACGCGAGGTTGATGAAGTACATCGCCTCGACGAGACCGACCGTCAGGAAGAAGATGGTGAACAGTCGGCTCTGAGCCTCCGGCTGCCGGGCGACGCCTGAGATCGTCGCGCTGCCGGCCAGGCCGTCACCGATCGCAGCGCCGATGGCACCGCCACCAAGTGCGAGCCCACCGCCGACGAATGCACCGGCCGTCTTGATCGCTGAGTCGATGCTGGTTGAGTCTGCCATGTCTCTCCTTGACTGTGCGGGCCAGACCTGTGTCGACCCCTGGTCCTGTCCGTTGTTTCACTGCGGTAGAGAAACCGATCCGCGCGGGCGGCTCAGCGTGCCTCCTGGAGCTGCGACTGCGTGGCGTTCGTGCTCGTTGGTTCGTCCGACGACGTGTCTGGTGCCGGCGGGTGGTCGTCGGTCTCGTGCGTCTCGCCGGCCATGCCGAAGTAGAGGATGGTCAGCAGTGCGAAGATGAACGCCTGGATGACACCGATGAACATGTCGAAGAGCTTCCAGAGCGCATTCGGTCCCCACAGCAGCCCGATCGGGACGAGTCCGATCAGCGTGACCATGATGGCACCGGAGAAGATGTTGCCGAAGAGCCGCAGGGCGAGCGTGAACGGCTTGACGATCTCCTCGAGCAGGTTGATGGGGAACAGGATGGGATAGGGCTGGAAGTAGTGTCGGACGTAGCCCTTCGGCCCCCGCCGCCGGACACTGTAGATGTGGACGCCGATGATCACGAAGAAGGCCATCGCATAGGTGAGGTTGACGTCCGCCGTCGGCGCCGGCAGCAGGTGCGGGTCATCGCCGCTGGGTATCAGCTCCATCCAGTTGCAGATCAGGATGAAGAAGAAGAGCGTGACGGCGAGCGGCACCACGAACGGGTTGACGGTGCCGAGGCTTGCCTCGACCTGCGCGGTGACCGCTTGCACCACCGCCTCCCAGATCAGCTGCACCTTGTTGGGAGCACGGC
>JBKPNJ010000171.1:0-11475 GCA_046732575.1 Actinomycetota bacterium | reverse complement strand
ACCCCTGCTCGACCGGATGGAGGTCGTCCGACTGGACGGCTACACCGAGGATGAGAAGGTCGTCATCGCCCGCGAGCATCTGCTGCCCAACCAGCGCGAGCGGGCCGGGCTCGGCCCCGAGGAGGTCGAGATCACCGATGCCGGCCTGCGCCGGCTGGCCTCCGAGTACACGCACGAGGCCGGAGTCCGGGACCTAGAGCGCCAGATCGCGCGACTGCTGCGCAAGCTGGTGGCGCGGCTGCCGCAGGACGGTGCGCCCGAGCCGGTGACGGTGGAGGCAGCAGCTGTTCCCGAGTACCTCGGTCGTCCACGTCACCTGCCCGAGCCCGCCGAACGGACCGCGCTGCCGGGAGTCGCCACCGGGTTGGCCGTCACCGGGATGGGCGGCGACGTGCTGTTCATCGAGGCGTCGCTGGCCGATCCGGAGACCGGGGCGACCGGGCTGCGCCTGACCGGGCAGCTGGGCGACGTGATGAAGGAGTCGGCCCAGATCGCGCTGTCCTTCCTGCGTTCCCATGGCGCTGAGCTTGAGCTGCCGGTCGGGGATCTCAAGGAGCGAGAGGTGCACGTGCACGTCCCCGCGGGGGCGGTTCCCAAGGACGGTCCGAGCGCGGGCGTCACGATGGTCACGGCGCTGGCGTCGCTGCTGTCCGGCCGGCCGGTCCGGTCCGACGTCGCGATGACCGGGGAGGTGTCGCTGACGGGTCGGGTTCTCCCGATCGGCGGGGTCAAGCAGAAGCTTCTCGCCGCACATCGCGCCGGCATCACCGACGTTCTCATTCCGGCGCGCAACGAACCGGATCTAGAGGATGTGCCGCCCGCAGTGCGCTCGGAGCTGAGCGTGCATCTGGTCAGCGACGTACGTCAGGTGTTGGAGCTGGCGCTTCAGACGTCGGCGGAACCGTCGATGGCCGCTGCCTGATCCTTGACCGCCTGAGGAGTCTCGCGCCCGCGGACCGGTCTACCCGAAGCGGGGCGGCGGTCCGTGCGACGCTCTACAGATGGTGGGTGACGAAGCGCTGGTACGGCGTCCGGGGCCGCGGGTGGCCGAGGGCATCGTCACCCACATCGTCCGGTCCAGAGTCGATCCCGAGCTGGCGCTCCGCCAGTGGCACGGCTATGTCGCGGCGCTCGAGCGTTGTGGCTGGACGCCTGTCGAGGTGCCGCCCGCCGACGACTGTCCCGACAGTGTGTTCGTCGAGGATACGCTGGTCGTGTACCAGGACCTGGCCGTCACCGCCCGGCCCGGGGCCCGGCAGCGGCGTCAGGAGGTTCCGTCGGTCGAGCGCGCGGTCAGGGCTCGCGGCTACCGCACCGCGTCGATCGTCGATCCAGGAACACTCGACGGAGGCGACGTCCTCAAAGTCGGTGCCACCGTATACGTCGGTCGCGGTGGCCGGACGAACTCCGCGGGCATCGACCAGTTGGCTGGCCACCTCACGCCGCTCGGGGCCCGCGTCGTCGCCCTGCCGGTCAGCAAGGTGCTGCACTTGAAGAGCGCCGTCACCGCGCTGCCGGACGGCACAGTCGTCGGCTACCCTCCAGTCGTCGACGATGCGGCAGCCTTCGAGCGGTTCCTGGGGGTGCCGGAGGAACAAGGTGGGCACGTCGTGCTGCTCGGCCAGGGCCGGCTGCTGATGTCCGCGAGTGCCCCCGCCACAGCGGAGATGTTCTCCGCGCTGGGGTATGAACCGGTGGTCGTCGAGATCTCGGAGTTCGAGAAGCTCGAGGGATGTGTCACCTGCCTGTCGGTCAGGCTTCGGGCCGTTATGTCTCCCAGTTGATCCGCACCGCGCCGACCTCGTCGGGATGCTCCCTCAGCCACCGACGGGCGTACGGGCAGAGCGGTCTGATCGTCAGGTCCTCGCGCTCGGCTCTGCTGAGGGCAGCCCGCACCAGCCGGGCGGCGATCCCCTGCCCGCGAAACACCGGTGGAACCTCGGTATGGACCAGAACCAGCTCGGTACCGGCGAGCTCGTAGGTCAGCTCGGCCACGTGCTCATCGCTGGTCACCTCGAACCGGCGCCGGGCCGAGTCGTCGACGATCGCGCGGGAGGAGAGTCCCTCGTTGGTCATGCGACGTCACCGCGGGCCGGGCGCAGCCGGAACTCAGGCGTGTAGTCCGGGTCGGTCAGTGCCGGGCGGTCCGCACGGAAGGCGTCGATCGGCCACGGGGTCTCCCCCGACGTCGCCAGGTCGGCGAGGATGCACCCCAGCAGACTGGCGAACTTCGCGGCGTGCCCAGCACCGATGGCGAGCACGATGCGAGGGTGGCCGGGGACGCTGTCAACGACGAAGTCGCGGTCCGGGGGCATGTCGTACACGCAGGTCTTGCTGTAGAGCTCGGGGCCGGCCGCGGCGGGCAGCCGTGCACGCAGAAAGGCTGCGACCCGGGCGGTCTCCTCGGCCAGCGGCTCGTAGGAGCGGGAGTCGACGGTGACGAACCGTCCCGCCATGTCGCGGGCCACCTTGATCGCCACCTCCCCGTAGACGGGGAAGCCGTAGAACACGTCGTCGCCGTGCCAGATCCACATCGGAAACCGGTCGGGGGCGAAGTCTGCGACGTTTGGTGTCGCGAAGTAGCTGACCTGCTCCTGGCTGAGGGTGAGATTCCAGTTCAGCCCGAGGTCGGCCTGCAACCGGGGCAGCCATGACGCGACGCACAGCACCACCGAGTCGGCGGTGAACGTCGCCTGCTCGGTGGTCACGCTGGCGTGTCCGGCATCGGACGAGACCGACCGAACCGGGGTCTGCGGCAGGAACGTCACACCGAGCCGTCGGGCCAGCGCGATGTGCGCGGCGGTGGCGCGACGGATGTCCAGGATGCCGCCGTCCTCCTGGTAGAGCCCCACCACGTCGTCGTCGATCCGCCACTGCGGCCAGCGGCGGCGGATCTCCGCCGCCTTCAGATCCTCCGAGCCGATCCCGTACGGCGTGAGCGAGTCCCTGTAGGCCGCCAGGTCCGCCTCCCCCGCGCTCCCCACCACGGCGAGGTCGAGTCCTCCGGTCCTGAAGACGAGCCGAAGCCCGCTCTCGCTCTCGACCTCGTCCCACAGGTCGTACGCCGCCTGCGTCAGCGCGGTGTAGGTCGGTGAGTGGTATGCATGCCGGATGATCCGGGAGTGATCCTCGGAGGCGCCGCGGTGGTGCCCGAGGTGGAACTGCTCGAGCACCAGGACGTCCTTCGCGCCGGATCGCGCCAGCCGGTACGCCGCCGCACTGCCGAGTGCGCCGGCGCCGACGACGATGTGGCTGAAGTGACTCCTCATACGTCACCCATCTTCCACGGTCATCGGCGCGAGCGGGTCACCGGCTCAGGTTCGGCCTCCGGCTCGCGCGTGGTCTCGTGGTCGCGTGCCGCGAGCGGCGACGGTTCCACGCGGAGCACCCTCGCCGGGCCACCGGGCAGCCACCAGTTCCATCTTCCCAGCACGCTCACCAGGGCGGGCACGAGGAGTGCACGCACGATCGTGGCGTCGATGAGGATGCCCACACCCAGAGCCGTCCCCAGCACCTTTATGTCGGTCCCCGGGGCGGAGGCGAGTGCGGCGAACGCGAAGAAGAGGATCAGTGCCGCCGACGTGACGAGACGACCAGTACGTCCCAGGCCGGTGATGACCGCCTGGGCGGTCGAACCGGTGGCGTCGTACTCCTCACGCATCCGGGCCAGGATGAACACCTCGTAGTCCATCGACAGCCCGAACAGGAAGGCGAAGATCAGCACGGGCAGCCAGAACGTGATGGCACCGGTCGGCGAGACTCCGAAGAGTGCCTGGGAGCCGTGGCCCTCCTGCCAGAAGAACACGATGGCGCCGAACACCGCCAGCATCGAGAGCAGGTTGAGGATGACGGCCTTCAGCGGCAGCAGCAACGACCGGAACGTCCGCACCAGAAGAACGTAGGTGATCGCGGCGATGAGCAGCAGCACGTAAGGGAACTTGTCATAGACCGCGCCGAAGTAGTCCTCGACCGCAGCGCCCGAGCCGGTGAGTCCCACGGTGGTGCCGGTTGCCTCCTCGATCGCGGTACGGACATCGTCGACGACCTTCGTCCCGTCACTGTCGACGGTTTCTTCCACGGGAAGGACATCGACGATCGAGGTGCCGCCCGACGTCCCGCCGACCACTGCCGTGTAGACGCCGTCGACACCACGGGCCGCATCAACCGCGGCCTGGGCCTCGTCCGCCGGGACCAGGACCTCGATCGGGGTCAGCACGCCGGTTCCGGTGCCGCCGTCGCGCAGCTGCTGGGCGGCGGAGAACGCCGGGCCGCTGGTGGCCAGGGAGTCGATGCCGGTCTGGCCGATCTTCAGCCCGAGGACCGGCGCGATCAGCAGCGCTAGGGCACCCAGTGCCACTGCCACCGCGAGAAAGCGACGGCGCACGATCAACCGGGCCCATGCGGACCAGCCTCGGGAGGCGGCCGCCTCGTTGCGGATGCGGGGATAGTCCACCCGTGGCCCCACCTTGGACAGCAGCGCAGGGAGCAGGGTCAGGCAGACCGCGACGCTGACCAGCGGGATCAGCATGCCGCCGAGGCCCATGCTGCGCAGGAAAGGCACCGGGACCACCAGCAGTGCGACCAGGCTGATCGCGACCGTGACGCCGGAGGCGAGGACGGCGTGACCGGCGGTGCGCACCGCGATCACGATCGCCTCGTCGTTGTCGTGGCCGTGTGCTCGCTCCTCCCGCCATCGCGACACCACGAGCAGTGAGTAGTCGATGGCGACGCCGAGACCGATCAGCGAGATGAGGAACTCCACCACGAAGCTCACGTCTGTGAACGTCGTCAGGCCGAGGACCAGCAGGAATGTCGTGAGGATCGACACCGCCGCGATCAGGAGCGGAACCAGGGCCAGGAACGAGGCGAAGACGAAGATGAGCACCGCCAGCGCGCCGGTCGCACCGAGCAGCGTCTCCGCCAGGACGCTGGGACCGGAGGTGTCGCCGCCGGCGGACAGCAGCCCGTATGACGTCAGGCCGACCTCGAAACCAGCCGTCTTGGCGGCCTTGTCGAGAACCGGCTCGACCTTGGTCTCGATGCCCGGTCCGAACCCCGTCGGCTGCGGACCCTGGACGAGGGCGAAGGTGCTGCGCCCGTCGTCGGTCACGAAGCGCTCGTCTCCGGTACTGGCCAGGTCGACGACGCGGATGTTCGGCACCTCGCGACGGATCGTGTCGAAGACCTTCGCGACCGCTTCCCGGTTCTGCGGGACCGTCTCGCCCGCCGGCACGGTGACCACCGGGACCAGAGTGTCGAAGGTGCTGACGCCGAAGGTGTCGATGAGCTCCTGCTCTGTGTCAGATCCGGGCTGTCCGGGCAGCGAGAAGTCGACGGTGAGCCGGTCGGAGATGCCGCTCGCCGCGAGACCGCCCGCGAGAAAGAGCGTCAGCCAGATGGCGCCGACAATGGCTCGATGGCGCAGGACGAGTCGTGCCAAGCGCTCCACGATGTGCCTCCGGGCGGGTAGAGCCATGCTCGGGTGAGCAGTGGGATGCCAGCCTGCCACCGGCCGGTGGCAAAGCCCGGGAAAGCGTACACTGCCTAATAGTTAGTTAGTTGAACGAATGGTTAACGCTGGGTCACGGCCGGGGTCGGCCCGCGGTGGCGATGAGACTCGGCGCGGCTCAGAGCTGGTCGAGCGGGACACCGGTGTCTGCGAGCCGGTCGAGGCTGTAGGTCCGCCCCCCGAGGATGAGCTGCTCGACGGAGTCGGTGACGTCCCAGATGTTGACGTTCATGCCGGCGAGCACCCTGCCCTGCGCCGTCCAGAAGGCCATGAACTCATGACCGGTGGTGTCGCCGCGGAAGACGACGCTGTCGTATCCGCCTGACTGCACATACCCGGTGTATTCCATGCCGATGTCGTACTGGTCAGTGAAGAAGTACGGCAGCTTGTCGTAGACGACGTCCTGGCCGAGCATCGACTTCGCGGCCGTCGCGCCCTGGTTCCGGGCGTTCGCCCAGTGCTCGACGCGGACGCGGCGGCCGAGCACCGGATGATAGGCGTTGGCGACGTCCCCGGCCACGTAGATGTCGGGGTCGGCGGTGCGCAGGTGCTCGTCGGCGACGATGCCGTTGTCGACCTCGAGATCGGCGCCGAGAGCCAGCTGAGTGTTGGGGACGATCCCTACCCCGACGAGGACGATGTCGGCGGCGACGTGGCTGCCGTCGGCGAGACGCACGCCGGTGACGGCGCCTCCCTCTCCCGTGAGCTCCTCGACGCCCACCTCGCATCGCAGGTCGACGCCCGCGTCGAGGTGGGTGTCCGCGAAGACGGTGGCGACCTCGGGTCCGAGGACGCTGACCAGGGGCAGCGCCGCCTGCTCGAGAAGCACGACGTCGAGCTGGGCTGCTCGGGCGGCGGCGGCGGTCTCCAGACCGATCCAACCGCCGCCGATGATCGCGACACGCGCACCGCTGCCGAACGCTGCCCGGATCCGCTCGCTGTCCTCGATCCGGCGCAGGTAGTGGATGCCCGCCAGGTCCGAGCCGGGCAGGGTGAGGCGGCGGGGCGCGGATCCCGTGGCCAGAAGCAGCTTGTCGTAGTGCAGGCGCTCACCGTCGTCGTGTACGACCTCGCACGTCGCCCGGTCTATCGCGGTGACCTCGCGACCCAGTCGCAGGTCGACGTCATGCTCGGCGTACCAGTTCTCGGGATGAACGAAGACGGCATCCCGCTCGGACGTGCCCTGGAGGTACTCCTTGGACAGGGGGGGCCGTTCGTACGGCCGGTTCGACTCGTCGCCGATGAGGGCGATTCGGCCGTCGAAGCCCTGCTCGCGCAGTGTCTCGGCAGCCAGTGCGCCGGTGAGGCTTGCGCCGACGATGACGAACGTGGTCTCGGAGGTCATACCGCTTGGGCTCCTTGGCGATGGGACGTGCTGCTCCGGTGGACGGAGGTCCGCCGGTTGCGCCCGTATGTAAAAGACATTACTCTGAACGTTAGAGTTCCCGACTGTGCTTGTCAATGTGGCTGACGGATGAGGTGGTTGTCGGTGTCAGCGGACGATTTCGCCGCGCGCGTGGCCGGGGTCGGCGCGCTCGCCGAACCGGTGCGACGCGACCTCTACCAGTATGTCGTGGCACAACGTGAGCCGGTCAGCCGTGACCAGGCCGCTGCCGGGGTGGACGTGGCCCGCCACACGGCGAAGTTCCACCTCGACCGGCTGGTCGAGGAGGGCCTGCTCGAGACGGACTTCCGGCGACTGTCCGGCCGGACCGGGCCTGGGGCGGGTCGCCCGGCCAAGCTCTACAAGCGATCGTCTCGGGAGGTGTCGGTCACCATCCCGGAGCGGCACTACGACCTCGCCGGACGGCTGATGGCGCAGGCGATCGACGAGGCCGTGCGATGTGGGACACCCGTGCTGGACGACCTGCGCCAGGCCGCGATCGACCACGGATCCGACCTTGGCCGACGCGCGCTGGCCGAGGCGGGTGGAGAGCTGGCGGACGACGAGGCGGTGATGTCGGCCGCCAGGCGGGCTCTCGCCGCCCACGGCTTCGAGCCGCGGACCGAGGACAGCACGATCACGCTCGCCAACTGCCCCTTCCACACCCTCGCCCGCGAACACACCGAGCTGGTGTGCGGGATGAATCTGGCCCTGGTAACGGCTCTCCTCGAGTCGTTGCGCCCGGATCTGGTGGAAGCCCGTCTCGATCCTGCTCCCGGCCGGTGCTGCGTCGTCCTCTCGAGGAGATAGTCCTCTCGAGGAGCTAGCTGCTCCAGCATCGGCTGGACGCTAACGACCCAGGCCCTTGACGACCTCGGCGCCGGGGAGCTCGGCGAGGAGGGCACCGGGCAGCACCAGCTTCGATCGGCGCAGGCCACTGCCCACGACAACCACCGGCGCAGCCGCGGCCGCAGCGTCGACCAGCAGCGGCCAGCCCGGCGGAAGCCCGACCGGTGTGATCCCGCCGTACTCCATCCCGGTCTCGCTCACGGCGAAATCGGTCGCGGCGAACGACGCCTTGCGCACATCGAGCCGACGCCGCACCAGGCCGTTGACGTCGGCCCGCGTGGTCGCGAGGACTACACACGCCGCATGCCGGTTCTCTCCGCCGCGTCGGCCGGTCACGACGACACAGTTGGCCGACATCTCCAGTGCCACGCCGTACGCGGCCGACATGGCGGCGGTGTCGGCCAGCTCGGGGTCGATCTCGGCGACCTCCACCTTCGACATCCCCGCGACGTGAGCCCCCGCGGTGATGGCGGCGGCAACCACCGGCGCGAGCAGATCGAGCCGGTCCACCGCCGGGCCGGTCGGCAGGTTCCCGATCACGACCCGGCGCCGGTCGGACGGGCGGTGGTGGTGAGCCCGGCGACCGGGCAGTCCCCGCGCTCACGGCCACATGCGGTGAACTCACACAGCCTGCACAGATAGCCACCAGGGGGTGGTGCGCCGCGGGCGCGGTCCGCCAGCCGGTCCATGGCCAGGGTGCGCAGCAGCTTTTCGGAGACCCGCTCGAAGGCCCGCAGATCGGCGTCACTGAGCTCGCCGAGCGCGGCCGTGAGGGTCGCCGAACGGGCGGACAACACCCGCCGGGCCGCCCGATGCCCGGCCGCGGTGAGTACAAGGGACAGCGCACGTGCGTTCGCTCCCCGGCGTCGCTGGACGTACCCGTCCGCGACCAGGCGGTCCACGAGCCTCACCGCGCCTGACGGCGTGAGGCCGACGGCTCTGCGCAGTTCATCCATCGATCCACCGGCGAGAAACTGGTGTAGCGCAACAAGCGCGGCAGGGCCGGCGGCGGTATGCCGGGCGGCATCCTCGGTTGCGACGCGCATCCGGTCACCGACTGCCAGCGCAAGCGCACCGAGCAGGTTCGCGGGGCGGCTGGCGCCGCGCTCATGCACGTCACGGGTCTGACTCACTTCTGGAGCGTACAACCTGCGCACGCTGACCGGCTCGACTAATATGAGTGACACACACATCTGGGAGGTACGGCCATGGGGACGCGGGTGACCGCCACATTCACGATCGAGAGCTGGGACGAGGTGCCCTGGGACGAGCAAGACGACCTACCCAGACTCACCCGCGCGACGGTCGGGAAGCAGCTCGCTGGAGACGTCGAGGGCCGGTCGTCCACCGTGTGGCTGATGGCCTACGGCGTCGACGGATCAGCCGACTTCATCGGTTTCGAGCGGATTCACGGCACGGTCGCGGGCCGCACCGGCAGCTTCGTGCTGAGACACAACGGTCGGTTCGAGCAGGGCGCCGCGCGCGGCTCTCTGGTGGCCGTCGCTGGCTCCGCAACCGGCGACCTGTCCGGCCTGACCGGTGAAGGCACGTTCCTCGCCGACCCCACCGGCTCCCTCACGCTCGACCTGATGGTCCCTGGGACGGCCCCCTAGTCGTCGGTGACTGTCTGGTCCCGCGGGAGCACCAGACCGAACGCGAGCAGGACTGCGAGTGGACCTGCGATGACGGTCCAGGCGCGCACAGGCAGCTGCGACACCGCCACGACCGACACCACAGCGGCGACCGACCCGAGAACGGCGATGGGGAGCACTGTGCCCAGCCACGGGTCGAGGTCGCCCTCGGGCGACTCGCCGTCGCCGAACTCGACCAGAAACGCGTAGACCATCAGCAGCAGTCCGACCAGCGCCGCCGTGGGGGCGGACCGGGTCGCAAGTCCCATCA
The DNA here is from genome assembly GCA_046732575.1 of Actinomycetota bacterium. GTDB lineage: Bacteria > Actinomycetota > Actinomycetes > Propionibacteriales > Nocardioidaceae > JBKPNJ01. The sequence goes on along the minus strand of JBKPNJ010000171.1, from coordinate 1,831 downwards.
TCAGCACCGACACGGGCAGCAGCCCCGCCATCCAGCGAGCCGGCCGGACGAACAGGCACAGCACGCCCAGGACTCCGATCAGCACGACCCACGACTCCTGGTCGGGCACAGGCCCGAACACGAGCGTGAGCGCCGCCACGCCGACTGCCGCGGCACACCAGGTCGATACGATGCCGGCGGATCTCCTCATCGCGGCATCCCCGGCTGCAGGCGCAGTCGCCTTCGCTCCAGCGACACTCCGCCGTCCTCCCGCCAGGGGATGACCGCGACACCGAGCTCTCTGAGAGCATGCAGCATCGCCGCCCGGTCAAGGCTCCAGATCCGCCGGCCGACGAGGTCTCCAGCACCGGCGGAGGGCACGAACGTGGAGACAAGGTCGACGACGAGCGTCGCGTGCCCTCGCGAGCGTAGATCCGCGACCGAGTCCAGAACGGCCGGCTCCACCAGTGGACTCACCACGAACACCATGGCGCCGCTCGGCAATGCCGTGCGCGGCAGCCGGGTGATCTCCGGGCGAACGTAGCTGTGGTCGACGACGCTGGACAACGCCTGGTCCATGATGCGGTAGTACTGCCGTACGCCGAGGTCCGGCGCCAGCCAGCGGACCCGGGCTCCGAAGCCGACCACTCCCACGCGGTCGCCCTGATCCAGATAGGCCTGCGCGATGCCCGCGCTGACCCGGACGGCGCTCTCGAGGATCGATCCGTGGGCGAGTGCTCCGTCGCCCGTGGTATCGACGAGCACCACCACCTCGGTAGCCCGCTCCGCCGCATGCTCGTTGACGACAAGCGTCTGCCGGCGACTGCTGGCCGGCCAGTTGACGTGACGCACCGAGTCGCCCGGCACATAGTCGCGGGTGCCGATGAACTCGACACCGGCACCGGGCCGCCGGCCGGTGTGCGAGCCGATCCTGGAGAGGACGTTCGCCGGGACCACCAGGTCGCGCGCGTTGATCCTCGGCGGAAACACCTTGAGACCGGACAGCGAGACGGAGGCATCGCTGCGCCATCCCAGGCCCCGCGACCGCACCTGGACCCGCACGTCGCTGAGTACCCAGTGCCCCCAACGACGCGGTGTCACAGTCCAGCGGAAGACAGCGGCTTCGGTCGCGTGGACCGGTGGGACCAGCACCGGTTCGACGTCGAACGCGTCGCTGGCGCCGTAGGCGGCGGCGATCATCCCCAGAGGCTGGCTGCTCGTCACCACGAGCACGACCTCGAGATCGTCACCCTCGAAGCACCGCTCCTCAGAGACTCGAAGCGTCATCTGCAGTTCGGCGGGCCGCACCCCCCAGTGGAGGACCGGTAGCAGCGCCACCATGCTCGGCGCGGCGATCAGCGCAAGCGCGGGCCGGCTGAGCGCGACAGCGACGCCGACACCGATCAGGGCCACCGTCGCCAGTCGCGCCGTGAGGACGGCCGGGCGCCACCGCAGCCGCTGGGTCCTGCTCGCCCGGATCCCGCGCACCGAGCCGCTCGGTGCCTGCGAGACGGTCACGTTCTGGTCGCGGGTGTCGGCACCAGCTCCATCACCTCGGCGACCACCTCGTCGCCGGTGATCCGGCTGATCCACAGCTCTGGTCGCACAACGACGCGATGACCGAGCGCGGCAACGGCGACCCGCTTGACGTCCTCGGGAACGACGAACCGACGGCCGGCGAGAACGGCCGCGCCGCGAGCCAGCTGGGTGATTGCCAGCGTGCCACGTGGGCTCGCACCAACCAGCGCCTTCGGATGCTCACGGGTTGCATGCACCAGCGCGACGATGTAGTCGAGCACGTCTGGGTGCAGCTCGATCTGCTCCAGTGACTCGACCATCGCCCGGACGTCCT